>CAZPEW010000019.1:17304-18500 GCA_964585695.1 uncultured Lachnospiraceae bacterium | reverse complement strand
TTAGGTCCCATTTTAGGCTGCGGGATTAAGTCAAGTCCCTGATCTTTGTAGGACTGGCAGAGGGTGTCTGCCTGTACGGTCTGATCATTTCCTTCATGATCCTCGGCCAGCTGTAAGGACCGGTTATGAAGATATTTCTGATCAGTGATAATGTTGATACCCTGACGGGGATGCGGCTTGCCGGGATAGAGGGTGTGGTCGTGCATGAAAAGAATGAGTTCCTCGCTGCGCTTGACAGGGTTTATCAGGATGAAGAGGTCGGACTTGTACTGATCACGGAGAAATTCAGCCGGGATTTCCCGGACATTGTAAACGGATGCCGTGCAAAGCACAGTCCGCTGTTTATTGATATACCGGACAGACATGGTACAGGCCGGTCTCCGGATTTTATCACAAAGTATATCAGCGAAGCGATCGGTCTTAAATTGTAACGGAAGGCAGTTTTAACCTATGACGATTGATGAAAAGTTAAATCATTTTAATGAGATCTGCATGGAGGACGCAAGGGACAGGTATGACAGGATCCTTGCGGATTACAGGAAGGGTCTTGAACAGGCATATGATGTACATCGTGCGAATGTTGACCGGCAGGCGGTTATGCAGGTGAACTTTGAGCGGGAACACATCCTCCGCGAGATGAAGCGGAAAGTGGCTGTCGGCCAGATTGCAGAGAAGCACCGCGCATCCGAGGAGGAAGAGAACCTCACGGAGATGATCTTTACCGAGCTCAGGGATGCGCTTGCCGCATTTATGCAGACGGACGGCTATATCCATTATCTGGAGGACTGCGTTGCAGAGGCAGTGCGGTTTGCGGGCAAGGAGGACATGACCGTTTATTTTGATCCTTCCGATGCGGAAAAAATCCCGCGGATTTCCATGCGGTATTCCGCAAATATCTTACGCTCCGCATATTCCTTCGGCGGCGGCATGCGTGCTGTGATTCCGTCCAAAAACATACTGATCGACCATTCCTTTGACAAGATGGTGAGCGAAGCGCAGGAAGATTACAGCTTTACAGGAGGTGTCTGATGGGTGCAGCAGGACATAAGGAAGCGGAAATCGCCGGAATCAACGGACCCGTTATTACCATTAAAGGCGATGTCGGTTTTTTGATGAATGAAATGGTGCATGTCGGGAGCAGTCATCTGGTAGGCGAGGTAATCGGACTCAGTGATGAAAAAACGACCATCCAGTGC
>CAZPEW010000019.1:16325-17294 GCA_964585695.1 uncultured Lachnospiraceae bacterium | reverse complement strand
CCAGTGCTATGAGGAAACCTCCGGCATGAAGCCGGGAGAACTGGTGGTAAGTACAGGTGCGCCGGTCTCGGTTTCACTTGCGCCGGGCATCATCGGCAGTATTTTTGACGGAATTGAGCGTCCCCTCTCGGAAATGGCACTGAAGCAGGGCATTTTTATCGGCAGAGGACTGAATATCGACAATCTGGATACCGGAAAGCAGTGGGAGACAAAGATTCTTGTAAAGGACGGAGATTATCTGAGCGGCGGTGCAGTCATTGCAACCGTACAGGAAACACCGTCAGTTGTACATAAGATCATGGTGCCGCCTGACCAGAAAGGCTATGCTGCGTCCGTTGCAAAGGACGGAAGCTATACCATTACAGATCCGCTTCTTATGCTGCAGCAGAAGGACGGAACGGAAATACCCGTTACCATGCTGCAGAAATGGCCGATCCGTATCGCACGCCCGTCTCTCCAGCGTTATGCGCCGAACCGTCCGCTGATTACCGGACAGCGTATAACGGATACACTCTTCCCGCTTGCAAAGGGCGGCGCAGCCTGTATCCCCGGCGGATTCGGAACCGGCAAAACCATGCTGCAGCACCAGGTTGCAAAGTGGTCGGATGCAGACATCATCATCTATATCGGCTGCGGAGAGCGCGGCAACGAGATGACCCAGGTACTGGAGGAATTCTCGGAGCTGAAAGACCCGCGGACAGGCAATCCGCTGATGAACCGTACGGTTCTGATCGCGAATACCTCCAACATGCCGGTTGCAGCACGTGAGGCAAGTCTGTATTCGGGGCTGACGCTTGCGGAGTATTACCGTGACATGGGCTATTCTGTTGCCATCATGGCAGATTCCACCAGCCGCTGGGCGGAGGCTCTCCGTGAGCTGAGCGGACGTCTGGAGGAAATGCCGGCAGAGGAGGGCTACCCTGCCTATCTGGCATCCAGGTTGGCCGGCTTTTATGAGAGAGCCGGTAT
>CAZPEW010000019.1:0-16315 GCA_964585695.1 uncultured Lachnospiraceae bacterium | reverse complement strand
ATCGGTGCGGTATCCCCGCAGGGCGGCGATTTTTCCGAGCCGGTTACGCAGAATACCAAACGGTTTGTCCGTGCTTTCTGGGGGCTGGACAAGTCTCTTGCCTATGCAAGACATTTCCCGGCTGTAAACTGGACGACATCCTATTCGGAGTATCTCCCGGATCTTGCGCAGTGGTATACCGTCAATGTGGACAAATCCTTTGTGGATTACCGCAACCGCATCATGAATATCCTTACCGAGGAGGCAGGCCTCCAGGATATCGTAAAGCTTGTCGGCTCGGATGTGCTGCCGGATGACCAGAAGCTGACGCTGCAGATTGCAAAGGTAATCCGTGTCGGATTCCTGCAGCAGAATGCCTTCCACCAGGACGATACCTCCGTACCGATCCGCAAGCAGTTCAGGATGATGGAAATGATTCTGTACCTGCAGATGAAGGCAGAGGCGCTCCTCTCCGTAGGGATGCCGATGAGTGTTATGCTGGCTGATCCGATCTGGGATAAGGTAATCAATATGAAGTACAATATTCCGAACGGACATCCGGAAATGTTTGACAGTCTCAAAAACGAGATTGATGCGTTTTATACCAATGTTATCGCAAAGAATGAATAAGGAGGTCGTCTGATGTCAATAGAATATCTGGGACTCAGTGAGATCAATGGACCTCTGGTCGTGCTGGAAGGCCTGCAGGGCGCCATGTACGATGAAATGGTTTCCATGACGGTAAATGAAAAGGAAAAGCGTCTCGGGCGTATCATTGAGATAGAAAAGGATAAGGCGGTAGTGCAGGTCTTTGAGGGAACCTCAGGCATGGCACTCCGCAATACCCATACCCGTCTGTCCGGTAAGCCGATGGAAATGCCGGTGTCGAGATCGATGCTCGGCAGAACCTTTAACGGCTTCGGCGCCCCGACCGACGGTCTCGGAGAGGTGGCCGCCGATGCGCACCGGGATATCAACGGAAAACCGCTGAATCCGGTTATGCGTGAGTATCCGCGGAATTATATCCGTACCGGCATCTCGGCAATTGACGGGCTTACAACACTGATCAGAGGGCAGAAGCTCCCGATCTTTTCCGGAAACGGACTGCCGCATGACCGTCTGGCTGCGCAGATTGTCACCCAGTCTTCACTCGGCGACGAGGAGGCAGACAAGAACTTTGCCGTTGTTTTTGCCGCCATGGGTGTAAAATATGATGTTGCGGATTTCTTCCGCCGTACCTTTGAGGAGGCCGGCGTACTGGATCATGTAGCCATGTTTGTGAATCTGGCAGATGACCCGGTTGTAGAGAGACTGATTACGCCGAGAGTGGCGCTGACACTGGCGGAATATCTTGCATTCGAGCAGGGGATGAACATCCTCGTGGTACTGACCGATATGACCTCGTTCTGTGAGGCGCTCCGTGAGGTATCCTCCAGCAAGGGTGAGATCCCGTCCCGTAAAGGCTACCCGGGCTATCTTTATTCGGAGCTTGCGACGATTTATGAGAGAGCTGGCATTGTAAAGGGCGGCAAGGGCTCTGTTACGCAGATCCCGATTCTGTCCATGCCGAATGATGATATCACGCATCCGATCCCGGATCTGACCGGCTATATCACCGAGGGACAGATTGTACTGGACCGCGGGCTGAACGGCCAGTCTGTTTATCCGCCGATCAGTGTGCTTCCGTCGCTCAGCCGTCTTATGAAGGACGGTATCGGTGCAGGCTATACGAGAGAGGATCATCAGCCGGTGGCAAACCAGCTGTTCTCCTGCTATGCGCATGTCGGGGATGTCCGTTCGCTGGCATCTGTTGTCGGTGAGGACGAGCTTTCCGATATTGATAAAAAATACCTGGATTTCGGCAGGAAATTTGAGAAAAACTTCATCAACCAGGATCCGGATGACAACCGTACGATTGAGAGAACACTGGAAATCGGCTGGGAGCTTTTGCGCCTTCTGCCGCGTGAGGAGCTTGACCGTATCGATACAAAGATCCTGGACAAGTACTATGAGGTCTCTGAGAAATGAATTTAAATACGATCCCTACAAAGGGCAATTTAATACTGGCGCGGAATTCTCTTTCTCTTGCGAGACAGGGTTATTCCATTCTGGATAAAAAAAGAAACATCCTGATCCAGGAGCTGCAGAATCTGATTGCGCAGGCCAGGGATATCCAGGCGGAAATCGCCGTGACCTTCGGGGAGGCGTATGATGCCCTGCGGCGTGCCAACATGGATCTCGGCATCGGCTTTGTAGAGGAGGCAGCCAACTCGGTTCCCATTGAGGACAGTCTCAGAATCCGGGTGCGTTCGGTTATGGGCGTGGAAATTCCCAAGGTGAAGTACGAGCCCAAAAGACTGGTGCCGACCTATTCCTTCTATGCGACGACAGAGCAGCTTGACAACGCCCGCTTCCAGTTTGAGAGAGTAAAGGAGCTGTCCATCCGCCTTTCGGAAACGGAGAATTCCGCATTCCGTCTGGCTTCGGAGATCCGCAAGACGCAGAAACGTGCGAATGCCTTGAAAAACATTACCATCCCGTCTTATGAGGCACTGGTGAAGTACATGTCGGATGCGCTGGAAGAGAAAGACAGAGAGGAATTTACTAGACTCAAGGTAATAAAGGAACAGATGTAGGACAGGTGAGGACAAGGAGACAGTCATGAAGGATATTGCAGACTTGAAAATCGGTTTTATCGGCTACGGAAATATGGCTCGGGCGATTGCAAAGGGATTCCTCGGTTCCGGGATTCCGGGAGAAAGGATGTATGCCTGTGCCGGGGACTATGAAAAGCTTAAGACAAAGGCTGCAGCAGATGGAATCCATGCCTGCAGAGATGCGGCGGAAACGGCGGAAAAGTCAGATCTTGTGTTTATTGCTGTAAAGCCGTATATGGTTGAGCAGGTGATCCGTCCGGTCCGGGAGAGCTTCCGGGACAGGACTGTCATATCGGTTGCCTGGGGCTATCACTTTGACAGCTACAAAGATATACTTCCGGAGGGTACGCATTATCTCTGTACCTGCCCGAATACGCCGGTTGCAGTCAATCAGGGTATTTTTGTCACAGAGAAAAAACATTCGCTGACAGAAGAGGAATATAAGCTTGCTGAAGCGCTGCTCTCGAGAGAGAGTCTGGTGGTTCCGGTGGATACAGGGCTTCTGCCGATTGCCGGCACGGTTTCCGGCTGCGGGCCTGCTTTTGCCGCAATGTTTATAGAGGCGCTGGCGGATGCTTCCGTGATGTACGGGATACCGCGCAGTACGGCATATGCCCTTGCTTCCAAGATGCTGGAGGGTACCGCGGCACTGCAGCTTGCAACAGGTGCGCATCCGGGAGCGATGAAGGATGCGGTCTGCTCACCGTCCGGCAGTACGATCGTCGGGGTGGCATCTCTGGAGCGGAGCGGCTTCCGTTCAGCCGTGATCGATGCGGTTAAGGCAATCGAGGAAAAATAAAGGCGTGTGCGCGGATGATCTGCCGGTACACTGCATCAAAAAGGAGATGCTCCCTGCAGGGAGACATCTCCTTTTTCAGTAGTGCACATGCCGATGGAAAAGGCGGACCGGTGTGTACGCCGGTATTTTTCAGCTGTAATATCCGCAGGCATAGAGATAATATCTCTTCAGGTCATTTCCGAAGCGTGCGCGCAGGCTGGAATGCCCGTTCATATAGCTGTATACATTGAAGCTGGCTCTTGCCTGACGGCCCTCGTCCATACCGTTTTCCACAAAATGCCTGATGTACTTCCTGGAATCGTTACCGAAGGCGGCAATCAGATCGGTATTGTGGTTTCTGTAATACTGGTAGCTGTATACATTGGAATAGTCAAATCCGTTGTATACGGAATCGGTTTCTGCTGCAGGCGGGGCAGGTGTGATGGTGCCGTTGCCGCTGCCGGGACCGTTGGTCTCGCCGGCTGTCAGTGTCTGGGATGCGGAAAGTCCGTCGATGTATGCTGAATAGCAGTAGCCCTCATAGTTGCCGTAATAGCAGTGTGCCCAGGTGCCGTTGTCACTGTCTACAAGAACTTTCATTCCCGGATTCAGGACGACAAAAACGGTACTGGAAATATCGGCAGCTTCCCGGAGATTTACCTTCCGGATTACGGTATGCTCTGTATAGGAGGATGCCGCTGCCGGTGCAGCAGTGTTTCCGGAAACAGCCTGTGCGCCGATCAGCTTGCTGTATACCCAGCCCAGATTGCCGTTGTACTCAATATAGGTCCATGCACCGCGTGTCTCGCGGATTCCGACGGTGGTTCCTGCCGGGACGCAGTCGATTACCTGATAGGATGATCCTGGACCGGAACGCAGGTTGGCGTTGGCATTCATCTGGTTTACGTCGCCCGGCATTGCGAATACATTAAAGGCAAGCAGGATGGACAGAAGCGCAGTGATGCAGAGCAGCTTCAAAGCAGAATTGTCTTTCATTATGTTACCCCCTTGGTTGATAAACTGATATCTATTTTAGACCTTCCGCAGCAGGATGCAATCCCCGGCGGGAGGTACTTTCAGAAATTGCTTGTCATATTCTGCGAATTGTACTAAAATAATAACATTATTGATAGAAAAAAAGGAGCAGAATCAATATGTTGAGTCCTAAGCAGAAAAAAACAATATCCGGAGCCATCGTCATTGCGCTTGTGCTTGCAATGGTGCTGACAATGGTTCTTCCATATATCATCAGATAAGCTGATGTGACGGAAATGAGGCAGTAGCCATGCGGCTGCTGCTTTTTTTAATATCGGGCATCCCAGCCTTTACAGGAGGAGACAAATGAATCAACTGCATATCGGCCAGGATCTGGTCTGTATCGGCGAGATCGGTACGGCCGGCGCCGGGTATCTCCTCCGGCATCATGCGGAGAGGATCCGGGAGAGATTCTCGGAAAGCTATCTCCGTACAGAGACGGAGCGGCTGACACAGTATATGACGGAGGCAGCACGAGCCATACAGCCGGCAGGATGGCCGGAACAGCGTATAAAAGAATATGGGATTACAAAATATGCGCATATCGGCGAGGGCGGGATTCTGTCCGCACTCTGGAATTTCTGCAGTGAGGAGGGTCTGGACCCGGAAACCGGCAGGATGCGGAATCCCGGTGCCGGCTGTGAATTCCGGTATGATCGGATTCCGGTCCGGCAGTTTACGATGGAGCTCTGCGAGCTGTTTGATCTCCTGCCGTACAGGCTGCATTCGGACTGCTTTCTTGCAGCGGCGGACCAGGGCTTCCGGCTCTGCGAGGCACTGCAGGCGGAGAATATACCGGCGGCGGTTTTCGGCCGCATCACACCGGGCAAAAAGCGTCTTCGTACGGACGGAACCGAAATCGCATATCTTACCAATGAGCATACGGAAGAACTTGCAAAACTTGACGGTGGCATCCGGAGAGTTTAATGAACACTTTGCGGACTTATGCCTTATATCGTGTTTTTCTGTTGTCACGTCCGCACTTTTTGGGTAAAATTGATAAACATAAGGAGAATGTCATGAAAGAAAAGATTCTGACGATTATTGAGAAAAATTCCAAGCTTACGGTACATGATATTTCCGCCATCCTCGGAGAGGATGAGGCTTTGGTTGCAAATGAAATAGAAGAGATGGAAAAGGAGCATATCATCTGCGGCTATCACACGCTGATCAACTGGGACAAGACCAAGGATGAACGTGTGGATGCACTGATTGAGGTCAAGGTTACACCGCAGAGAGGCATGGGCTTTGACAATATTGCAGAGCGGATCTACCAGTATGATGAGGTGGATACAGTCTACCTGATGAGCGGTGCCTTTGACTTTACGGTTATGATCAAGGGCAAGACAATGAAGGAGGTTGCAACCTTTGTGGCATCCAAGCTGAGCCCGATGGAGTCAGTACTCAGCACTTCCACCCACTTTGTATTAAAGAAGTACAAGGATCACGGCACGGTTATCGAGCAGGCCAAGGTAGATGAAAGAATGAAGGTGTCTCCATGAGAAATCCGCTGAATGATGTGATTACCGGCATTCAGCCAAGCGGCATCCGCAGATTCTTTGACCTGGTATCGGAGATGAAGGATGCGATTTCCCTTGGTGTCGGCGAGCCGGATTTTGATACGCCCTGGCATATCCGCGAGGAGGGCATTCATTCGCTGGAAAAGGGCAGAACCTTCTATACATCCAATTCCGGACTGAAGGAACTGAAAGAAGAGGTTTCCGGGTATTTAAAGCGGAAATATCAGGTAAGCTATGATCCGTCCTCGGAAATCATGATTACCGTCGGCGGATCCGAGGCAATTGATGTTGCCATGCGGGTTATGCTGAATCCGGGAGATGAGGTGCTGATCCCGCAGCCGAGCTATGTGAGCTATCTGCCGTGTGCGCTGATGGCGGGCGGCAGGCCGGTGATCATCGAGCTGGAGGAGAAGGATAACTTCCGGCTGACACCGGAAAAGCTGCTGGAAAAGATTACGGATAAGACCAAGCTTCTGGTGCTTCCTTTCCCCAATAATCCGACCGGTGCCATCATGGAACGGGAGGATCTTGCCAGGATTGTTCCAATTCTGGAGGAGCATGATATTTTTGTTCTGACAGATGAGATTTATGCAGAGCTGAGCTATAAGGGCGAGAATCATTCGATTATAGAGTTCCCGGGGATGCGGGAGCGTACGGTATATATCAACGGCTTTTCCAAAGCCTATGCCATGACCGGCTGGCGTCTCGGCTATGCATGCGCGCCGGCAGTTATTTTAAAGGAAATGCTGAAGCTCCACCAGTTTGCAATCATGTGTGCGCCGACGACCTCGCAGTATGCGGCGGTTGAAGCGCTCCGGAACGGAGATACGGATGTCGCGAATATGCGGCAGGCCTATGACGCGCGGCGGAAATTCCTGGTGGCGAGACTCCGTGAGATCGGAATGGACTGCTTTGAGCCGTACGGTGCATTTTATGTATTTCCGAGTATTAAAAGGTTTAACATGAGCTCGGAGGAATTTGCCGAGCGACTGCTCCAGGAGGAGAAGGTTGCCATCGTGCCGGGGACGGCATTCGGCAGCTGCGGTGAGGGATTCATGCGTATATCCTACGCATATTCAATCGATGATCTGAAAAAGGCTCTGGACCGGATTGAGAGGTTTGTAAAAAACCTGCAATAATCCGGGGTCCGGCGCCGGGTCCGTCACATTGAAAATAAAGTCCGGCTCCGGTTTCAGCAATGTTTCCGGAGCCTTTCTTTTTGAAATCTGCCGCGCAGGCGGACAGACAGTAAAATCAGGAGGTACAGATGACGTGGTTTGACAGCGCAATCTTTTATCATATTTATCCGCTCGGACTGCTGGGGGCGGAGAAGGTGAACCAGGAGCCGGAAATCCGGCACCGTTTATCAGAGCTGCATGGCTATGTCCAGTATTTAAAGGTACTGGGCTGCGATGCGGTTTACATCGGACCGGTTTTTGAGTCCGGAAGCCATGGCTATGATACCATTGACTATAAAACAATCGACCGCCGGCTGGGCTCGAATGAAGACTTCCGGGATTTTGTGAAGCTTGCGCATAATTTCGGACTGCGCGTCATTGTGGATACGGTTTTCAACCATACCGGGAGAGGCTTTTTTGCTTTCCGCGATCTGCAGGCGCATGGCCGGGATTCCCGCTACAGGGACTGGTATAAGGGCGTGAATTTTGACTGGGGGAGCCCGTGCGGCGACAGCTTCAGCTATTCCTGCTGGGGCGGCGACCATAATCTCCCGGAGCTGAATTTCAACAACGAGGAAGTGCGGAAATATCTTATCGAGGTAGTGCGCTTCTGGGTAGAGGAATTTGATATCGACGGACTGCGCCTGGACTGTGCGGATGTGCTGGATCTCTCCTTCCAGAGAGCGCTCCGCTATTACACAATCGGGATGAAGCCGGAGTTCTGGCTGATGGGTGAGGTGATTCACGGCCAGTATGAGCGCTGGGTCAACAGCGAGACGCTGCATTCGGTTACCAATTATGAACTGCATAAATCCATTTATTCCGGTTTTAATTCGCGGAACTTTTTTGAAATTGCCCACAATGTGAACCGGCTCCTGCCGATCGGACGGGATCTGTATACATTCCTGGAAAACCACGATCAGGACCGGATCGCTTCCAGGCTGGAAAATCCGGCACATCTGCGGCTTGCCTACATGGCGCTTTTTACACTTCCCGGCAAACCGTCCATCTATTACGGCGGCGAATTCGGACTGAAGGGAGTGCGTACACCGTATGATGATTCCCCGCTGCGGCCGGCCTTGTCCGCAGAGATGAAGCCGAATGCACTGACGAGCTTCATAGCAAAGCTTGCGGAGATTCACGGCAAGAATACCGAGCTCCATATGGGAGTCTACAAGGAGCTTTATCTCCAGTGCTGCCAGTATGCTTATGCAAGACTGGACGGAAACAGTGCGGTCGTCACGGTTCTGAATATTGATGATAAGGCATCAGTACTGAAGCTGGGGCTTCCGATCAAGGGAACACTTGCGTTTGATCTGCTGAAAGAGGAAGAGATTCCGATTGACAGTGAAAATAAAATCGTGATTCATTTACCGGCAAATTCCGGGATGATCATCAAGGTGAAATAGGAGGGGCATATGGCAGTAAGAAAGGCGAAAGCTGCAGCGGTTAAGGCTGCACCGGTATTGGATTCCGTATTCCTGACAGAGTTTGACCGTTATCTTTTTGGCCAGGGCACCCATTACCAGATCTACCGGAAAATGGGTGCGCACGAGGCAGTGCTGGATGGCTGCAAGGGAATGCATTTTGCAGTCTGGGCGCCGCATGCAAAGGCTGTATCCATTGTCTGCGACAGAAATGACTGGAATCCGGAGGCAAATTACATGATGCCGCTGGAGACAAGCGGTATCTATGAGGGTTTTATTCCGGGTATGGGTTTTGACGAGATCTATAAATATGCGATCATGACGCAGAGCGGAGAAATACTTTATAAGGCAGATCCGTATGCATTTTCAGCTGAATTCAGACCGGGTACCGCATCAAGAACCGCATCGATTGACCATTATCAGTGGCATGACAGCGCATGGATGACAGAGCGTGCAAAGAAGCCTACATTCGCGCAGCCGATGTCCATCTACGAGTGTCATATCGGCTCCTGGAAAAAGTCTGACCGTGAGGAGAAAAACGGATTCCTTAATTACAAGGAAGCTGCCAGGGCACTTACGGCGTATCTGACCGATATGGGTTATACGCATGTGGAACTGATCGGCATTGCAGAGCATCCGCTGGATGCTTCCTGGGGCTATCAGGTAACCGGTTATTATGCACCGACCTCCCGCTACGGCACACCGCAGGAATTTATGTACTTTGTGGATTATCTGCATGAGCACGGTATCGGCGTCATCCTGGACTGGGTGCCGGCGCACTTCCCCAAGGATGCACAGGGACTGGCTGACTTTGACGGTACGCCGACCTATGAGTATGCGGATCCGCGCAAGGGAGAGCATCCGGACTGGGGCACCAAAATTTTTGACTACGGCAAATCCGAGGTCAGGAATTTCCTGATCGGGAATGCACTCTACTGGTATGACGAATATCACATCGACGGACTGCGTGTGGATGCGGTTGCCTCTATGCTTTACCTTGACTACGGCAGAAAGGCAGGCCAGTGGGTGCCTAATAAATACGGCGGAAACGGCAACCTGGATGCCATCGAATTTTTCAAGCATCTGAACAGTGTCATCCGCGGCAGGAAGGACGGCACCATCATCATTGCAGAGGAGTCCACTTCCTGGCCTAAGGTTACGGATACGGCAGAGCACGACGGTCTCGGCTTTACCTATAAATGGAACATGGGATGGATGCATGACTTCCTGGACTATATGAAGACAGACCCGCTGTTCCGCAAGGGCAGCCATCAGAAGATGACCTTCGGCATGAGCTATGCAACCTCGGAAAAGTTCATTCTGGTCCTGAGCCATGATGAGGTGGTGCATCTCAAGTGTTCCATGATCAACAAGATGCCGGGACTTGAGGCAGACAAATTCAGGAACCTGAAATGCGGCTACTTCTTTATGTTCGGACATGCCGGCAAGAAGCTCCTCTTTATGGGACAGGATTTTGCCCAGTACCATGAGTGGGACGAGAATGTCGGTCTGGACTGGTACCTCCTCCAGGAGCCTGCAAACAGAGATATCCAGCATTTTGTACGGGATCTCCTGCACATGTACCGGAAATATCCGGCCATGTATGCGCTGGATGATTCCTGGGACGGATTTGAGTGGATCAACGCAGATGATGCAGAACGCTCCATCTTCAGCTTCATCCGCAAGGATAAAACCGGAAAGAACAGCATTGCTTTTGTCGTCAATATGACACCGATCGAGCGGAAGGATTACTGGATGGGCGTTCCCAAGGCCGGCAGATATACGCTGATCTTTGATGAAAACGGAGCGGTTCCGGCAAGATCCGGCAGAAATGCCTATTCGGCACAGAAGGGCGAATGCGATAAGAAACCGTATCACATTGCCTATGATCTCCCGCCGTACGGGTGCGCCGCATTCAGATTTAATTACTGATAAAGAGCAGCTGTCGGTACTTCAGGGGGATAAAATGAAATATGAAAGTGCCGGACAGATCCAGTTTTTCTCGGAAATGTCAGAACATCAGATTTCGGCAAGAGAATTTTTCAGCAATGTCCTTCTGGATCTGCTGGAACAGAATTTTGATATAAAAAATGCATTGATTTTCTATTTTGATACAAAGGGACGGTTCCTTTCCTGGGTCAGCAGGACAGGAATTCTCCTGGACAGTGATACGCACCCTTACCGCAGGTATATAGGAGAGGATGCGGTCCGTCGGACGGTTTTTGAAGAAGCGGTGCGGGATCATCTGACATATTTTGATGTAGAACCGCGGCTCTACCGTTCGACAGCGCTGATTCCTGCAGCGGAGTATGAGAGTTCTCCGTATGTCCGCTTCATGGAAGAGAATTTTCATGCACATTACAGCGTTACGATGGCATTCGGCATCAATGCCTATATCCAGGTTGCGTTCTTTAAAAGCAGTGAGCAGGGGGATTTTACTGCAGAGGAATTGGAGATGCTGCGGGAAATTTATGTATATATCGCAAACTCCTATAAGAATTTCAAGAAGCATGAGCAGTCCAGGATCATTTCCAGCATTCAGACAGAGATAATTGCTTCCGGTGAAAAGGCATATCTCGTTACCGATGATTTCATGCACATCATGAGCTATAATAAACCGGCTTATGAATGTCTCCTGGACATACTGGGGCCGACAGCAGCAGAACAGCTGACAAGCGGCAGCCCCTGCAGCTGGCTTCCGTTTCTGCTCGGAACGGCAGAGGAGGAAACCGCGGCAGAGCATGTTCATACGCGTGTGATCCAGAACTATATTTTTAAAATTTATACCTACGATCAGCGTTATTCCAACAAAATCGTGGACCGCTATCACTGGATTACGATTTCCCGGAAGGAGGAGAAGCAGGAACGGGCGGCAGGTCACACTGACGGAGAGTCTGCGGAACTGCAGCTGCCGGATTCTGTTCAGCTTACGCAGACGGAAAAGCGTGTAGCCGGGCTTATGTATAACGGTTATACTTATAAAGCCATTGCAGATACGATGGTGATCAGTTATCACACAGTTAAAAAACATGTGGAAAATATTTATACAAAATGCGGTGTAAACAACCGCTTCCAGCTCTGCCGATGGCTGGAGGAAAGAAAATGAGACAGCAGATTTCAGATGAATAGAAACTGCTCAGGGATAATCCGGAAGGATGGTATCAGACTGCTGATGCCATCCTTTTTTTCGTGCCGATGAAGGAAATAAGGAACATTCCCTATACAAAATACCCCTTATGGCTGATGGCGTTTATCATTCCGAATTGTTACTATTTTAACTAACAGGTGAGACTGCAGGAGTATGCAGGCATTTCTGCAGGAACGGAAAGGAAAACACAGATGACAGAGCAGAGACCGGGGATGGTATTTAATATCCAGCGTTTTACGATCCATGACGGACCGGGACTGAGGACAGAGCTCTTTTTAAAGGGCTGTCCGCTGCGCTGTGACTGGTGCAGCAACCCGGAAAGCTGGGCGGGATATACGCAGCCGGGGGTTTACAGAACCAAATGTATCTCCGGTAAAAAGTGCGGTGCGTGTCTCACGGTCTGTCCGGAGGAGGCACTCCGTTTTGTACGCGGGAGGCTTGCGGAAATTGACCGCAGCCGGTGCACAAACTGTATGGCCTGCTTCCGGGAATGCCCGTCGGATGCCATCAAGATGTGGGGGCAGCCGATGACGACAGAGGAATGCATGCGGGAAATCCGTAAGGACATCGGCTATTATGAACGTTCTGGCGGGGGTGTAACGGTATCCGGCGGAGATCCGATGGTGCAGAGTGATTTTGTGGCAGAGCTGTTTAAAGCATGCAAAGCAGAGAACATCCGGACATGCTGTGAATCCACGTTTTATGCGGAGTGGACGGATATAGAAAAGATTCTGCCTTATACGGATATCCTGATTTCCGACATCAAGATGATGGATCCGGTGCTTCACAAAAGATACACCGGTGTCAGCAATGAAAAAATCCTCGGCAATCTGAAAAGGCTGGCGGCGGAAAAGCGGGAGATGATTCTGCGGATTCCGGTCATCCCGGGTGTAAATGACAATGAGGAAAATATGGAAGCGACGGCAGACTTTATTCTGCAGGAGCTCTCCGGCAGTGTCAGAACCTTGCAGCTTCTGAGCTTTATGCGGCTGGGAGAGGAGAAATATGCATCTCTCGGAATTCCGTACAAAATGGCGGAGGTCAAGGTAAACCGGAAGGCTTTTCAGAAAAAGGTGGAAGCATTCGCAGATTACTTCTGCAGCCGGGGGATCCATTGTCTCGTCGGAACGAAGGAGAAGGTGTAAAGCCGGCAGAACACCGCTCAAAATGCCGGAGTTCCCGGCATTGCAGTATAAAAACAATATTCAATGAGGAATAACTATGACGATAAACCATACGGATGCATGCGGTACGGAACCGTTTGACCATACCTACAGTCTGGGGTACCAGGTACATCACAAAGACTGGTCTCCGTTTCCGAGAGTCAATCATCTGCGGCAGAAGTTTCTGGACAGACCCTATGAGGTGGATGTCGAGAGACTGCGCCTTGTGACAGAGGCATATAAAGCCCATGAGTCCAGCCCGCGCAAGCTGCAGTGTGCCTACGCTTTTGAGAATGTGCTTCTGAATACAACGCTTTATATCTATGATGAGGATCTGATTGTCGGAGAGATTGCAGCGCCGGCCAAGGCATCCCCGATCTATCCGGAATTTTCCGTACACTGGATTATCGATGAGATTCTGCATTCGCCATTTGAGAAGCGTGCACATGACCAGTTCTATATCCGGAATGATGCGGACAGGAAAGAAATCGTGGAACTCTGCAGATACTGGGAGGGGAAAACTGTCGATGATCTGATCAACTCGAGACTGGAGGAGGATCAGGTCAAGGGATCAGAGGCCGGAAAGAAGATCTTCCAGACAAATCTCTATCATTACGGCGGCGTAGGACATCTCGCAATGGACTATGCAAAACTCATGCGGGTCGGCTATGACGGCATCATCCGTGAAGCAAAGGAAGCGCTTGCCGCGCTGGACATGAGGGATGTCGATTATGGTGACAAGAGGGACTTTTATCAGGCGATGATCATCATGCAGGAAGCGTCCAAGAAATATATCGGGCGGTATGCACGTCTTGCAGAGGAGATGGCAGCAGCGGAAAAAGATCCGAAGCGCAGACAGGAGCTCCTGCAGATCGCGGCAAACTGTAAGCAGATTGCCGGAGGTGTGCCGCAGACATTCTGGCAGGCGATGCAGCTCTTTAATCTGGCAACAACGCTGATCCAGATTGAGGGCAACGGACATTCGATTTCCTACGGCCGTATGGACCAGTGGCTGTATCCGTATTATGAGGCAGACAGAAACGCAGGCAGTCTCACAAAGGAATTTGCACTGGAGCTGATCGAGGTCGAGTATGTCAAGATGAACAACCCGACGAAGCTGAAGGACAAAGGGACAGTTGCGGTAAGAAACGGACGCGGCTTCGGCGGAGAGAGTCTGACCATCGGCGGTGTGGACCGGGACGGGAACGATGCGACCAATGACCTCACCATGCTGATGCTGGAAGCTTCGGCGCACACCCGGATGATGAATCCGTGGGTCTGCGTCCGCATGCACGATAACACACCGTATGAGCTCAAGGTAAAAACCGTCGAATGCATCCGCGCGGGATACGGACATCCCAAGATCTTTAATGATGCACCGGCTATCAGAGGCATGATGCGGAAAGGCATTACACTTGAGGAAGCCAGAGACTATATTGTGGTCGGCTGTGTGGAGATTGACCTCCCGGGCAAGGAATACGGCTGGCATGATGCGGCATACGTAAATACGGCAAAGATGATGGAGATGGTACTGAACGGAGGCCGCTGTCTCGACTGCGGACCGCACTGCCAGAGATGGGCAAAGTGCGGCGCACTCGGGAAGCACCTCGGCCCGGATACAGGGAGTCTTGCAACTTACAGGTCTTTTGATGAAGTGCTGGAATCTGTCGACAGGCAGTTCGCTTACTGGACGGATCAGATGTGCAGCAGTCTGAATATCATTGACAAGGCGCACAGAGCACGGAAGCCGCTGCCGTATATTTCCGCGTTCTTTGAGGACTGCATGGCATCCGGCAAGGATCTTACGGAGGGCGGCGCAAAGTACAACGGCATCGGACCGCAGGCAAGCGGCATGGCGACCTGTGCAGACTCTCTTGCGGCAATCAGGCAGCTGGTCTTTGACGAGAAGCGCTGCACCGGTGCCGAGCTCCTCCAGGCTGTTAAGGACATCTGGCTGGGACACGAGAATCTGTATGCACTTGTAAACAGCTCCAAGGTACATCATTACGGCAATGATGACGACTATGCGGATGTGCTCTTTAAATACATGTTTGAGTGCTACTGCCGGCATATCCGCGGCAGAAAAACGCCGAGAGGCGGAGAGTTCAGCCCGGGTGTGTATTCTGTCAACGCGAATGTCGGCATGGGTCTGAACACCAATGCTTCCGTGGACGGACGTAAGGCGGGAGAGCCGATTTCTGACAATATGGGACCGGTCCATACAGACGGCGGTTCCCACGATATCAGCGGTCCTACGGCAATTGTCAATTCACTGACCAAGGTGGATCACAGCCTTGCTTCCAACGGGACACTGATGAATCTTAAATTCCCGCAGGAGGCTGTTGCCGGAACAGAGGGAAGGGATAATCTTGTAAGTTTTATTGACGAGTACATTGCCAAGAAAGCAATGCACGTACAGTTCAACATTATGAGCTCCGAAACCATGCGCGCGGCGCAGAAAAAACCGGAGGACTACAAGGACATGCTGGTACGTGTTGCCGGCTACAGCGCTTATTTTGTGGAGCTTGGAAAACCGCTGCAGAAGGATCTGATCCAGCGGACCGAGCTGCACTTCTGATACGTCGGCTGCCGCCTGCCGGACCAGCGCTTTAACGGCGGCGGTTTACAAAGAAAGGGAGAAAAATGAAAAGTTTCAGTTTTAAGATTCCGCAGAATATCGAGTTTGGCATGGGAAGCCTTAAAAAGCTCCCGGAGATACTGAAGGAGAGTCATTCGAAGCATGTATTTCTGATTTCTGATCATGGACTGGAGAGTGTGGGAACCGTAAAAAAAATCCAGGACATCATTGAGGCGGGCGGGGTTATCTGCACAGCCTATCTGGAGGTGAAACCAAATCCTACAGTTGCGATTGTCGAGGAGGCAGCTGCATTATATAAAGAAAGCGGTGCCACCAGTATCATCGCGCTCGGCGGCGGCAGTCCGATGGATGTTGCAAAGGCGGTCGGCGTCCTCAGCAATTACGGCGGAAAAATTACGGATTATGAGGGCAATTTCAAGGTTCCGGGACCGATTGTTCCGATTATAGCCATTCCGACAACCGCAGGAACAGGCAGTGAGGTGACTGCATCGGCAGTCATAACGGATGAGTCCAGAAATTATAAGATGTCTGTGTTCAGCTATGAAATTCTGCCGAAATATGCTGTACTTGACCCGGAGCTGATCATGACGGTACCGGCATCCATTGCCGCATCCTGCGGAGTGGATGCACTGATCCATGCAATGGAAGCATATATTTCCAATAATGCGACGCCTTTCTCCGATGCCATGGCAGAGAAGGCGATGGAACTGATCGGTGGAAATCTCCGCCGCTTTGTTGCCAACAGAAAGGATGAGGAAGCGGCTTCTGCGATGATGGCAGGCTGTAATTTTGCGGGTATTGCATTCGCATGGGCAAGGCTTGGAAATGTAC
>CAZPEW010000018.1:15749-18692 GCA_964585695.1 uncultured Lachnospiraceae bacterium | reverse complement strand
CAGTGCCGTTTCAATACAGACTCTCTCTCCGTTCTGCCTTGCATCCAGGATGATTTCACGCACCTTTTTCCAGACGGCAGGATGAACAATGGCATCTACCTCTTTACGCGCTTCAGCATTCCTGTACAAAAGATCTGACAGCTTTTTCAGATCAATCTGCTGACCTTCATCCAGTATTTCCCCGCCGAAACGGCGGACAAGCTTGGCATAGACTTCCGTCCCGGACTGGTACATTGCTTTTGCTATTTCATCCAGCCGGTAAACCGCAGCATGATAATCCCGTTCCAGGATTCCGAGCACTGTACTTTTTCCGGCACCGATCCCGCCGATTACTCCGATTACCATCTCTATACCCCTTTCCAGGGAAGCCGCATGGACATCCAGTCTTTATTTTTCTCCGCATTCAGCCAGCAACGGGCCTGCTCCAGACCATCCTCCGTAAAAGGATATTCCGTACTGCATTTCACATTCTCCGGCGTATGGTCATATGCAAACGGTTCCGGCCAGGTCGTTGCAAGCAGCGTGACTGCTTCCTTTTCCGGTTCCGGATTTTCCTCTGTTTTCTCAGCCTCCGGATCCGGTACCATTGTGATTTTCTTCTCAATGCGGTACCGCATGCCCTCGGAAGAACCTGTGAATTTTTCTTTTTTCAGGAATCCGATATGCATCAGGTCTTTTGAAGTGATTTCTGTCATCAGTGTGCCTCATCCCAGTTGGCGCCGGTATTTGCATCTGCCACAAGCTTTACCCTGAGATCTGCGGCATTCTGCATTTTATCTACAAGAATCTGTTTTACCGCTTCAATCTCACTGTTATCCGCTTCTACCAGCAGTTCGTCATGAATCTGAAGCACAATACGCGACCGGAACCCGCCCTCATGCAGCGCATGATTCACATCATTCATGGCCTTTTTCATGATGTCCGCCGCAGAACCCTGAATCGGTGAGTTCATCGCAACTCTTTCGCCAAAGCTGCGGGTCATGAAATTAGAGGAATGGATCTCCGGAATCGGACGGATCCGTCCGAAAAGAGTCCTGATAAATCCGTTTTCCTTTGCCGTCTGTACCTCCTGATCCAGGTATTTCTTTACATCCGGATAGGTTTCAAAATACCGTTCAATATATTCCTTTGCTTCTTTCCTCGAAATACTGAGTCCCTCAGAGAGTCCGAATGCAGATATTCCGTATACGATTCCGAAATTTACGGCTTTTGCATTCCGTCTCAGCTGCGGTGTAACCTCTGACAGCGGAACATGGAAAACCTGTGAAGCCGTAACGGCATGAATATCATCCGCATTCCTGTAAGCTTCAATCAGCTTCTCATCGCCGCTCAGAGATGCAAGAATCCGCAGTTCCACCTGTGAATAATCGGCATCCACAAATGTACAGCCTTCCTTGGGAACAAATACCTTGCGGAACCGTCTGCCCATCTCGGTTCGTACCGGTATATTCTGCAGATTGGGATCCGTGGAGGAAATCCGGCCTGTAGCCGTAACCATCTGATTGAACTTACCATGGATTCTTCCATCCCCGGAAATATAAGACAGAAGCCCCTCTGCATAGGTTGAATTCAGCTTGGTGAGCGTACGGTAAGAAAGAATATCCGAAACCACGGCATTCTCCTCCGCCAGCTTTTCCAGCACGTCCGCAGCGGTGGAATATCCTGTCTTTGTTTTCTTCCCGCCCTTCAGTCCCAGCTTTTCAAACAAAATTATGCCCAGCTGCTGCGGCGAATTGATATTGAATTCTTCTCCGCAGGCGCTGAAAATTTTCTTCCGCAGAACTTCGATTCCCTGCTTCAGTTCATTGCCGTAATTGAGCAGTGCCTGACGGTCTACACGGATTCCCTCCGTCTCCATTTCATACAGCGTATAGATCAGCGGCATTTCTATATCTCTGAACAATTCCGTTTCCTGCAGCTCCTGCAGCTTTTTAAGAACCGGAGCTGCTGCCATACAGGCAATCAGCGCTGTGTATTTTCCGGCATCCTCCGGCTGTGAAAGTTCCTTTGCTGATGGCACGGAAAGTTCCAGAAAGTCCCGTGCGATATCATCATAGGCATAGGAATCCTTCAGCGGATTGACAAGATAGGCCGCGACAGAAAGATCCGCCGCCTTGTCTCCGTTTTTAAAACTGATCTCCGGAAGCTGTCCCTTCAGTGACAAAGTATACAGATTCACCTTATCTCTCAGTGCAAGCAGCTGCGGACGGAAATCGAAGCCCGTAAAACGGTAAAGACGGTTCCCCTGCAGAGCAAAATACAGTGCTGCATCGTTGCCGCTGCCCGTAACTGCAAATCCGGCACTGCCTTCTGCTTCCGCATCGTGAAATGCAATTTTTGCAATATACGGATCATTTACATCCTTGCAGCCCGATATATCAAGCTTCGGCACCGTTTTCTCAGATGAGCCCCCGGAAAAGCGTGCAGACAGAGACTTGAATTCCAGTCTGCGGATCATTTCAAGAGAAGCCGGATTGTACATATCCTTGACTGCAGCATCCTCATAGGAAAAATCTATCGGTACAGACAGACTGATGGTTGCCAGTGTTTTGGAAAGAACTGCCTGGTCCCAGTATTCAACGATGTTTTTTGCAGCGCGCGGCGGCTTCAGTTCCGCTGCCGATGCGTGTGCTGTTTCTATGCTGTGATACTGCATGATAATATCCCGGGCGGTTTTCTCTCCGATTCCCGGCACCCCGGGTATGTTGTCCGATGCATCGCCCATCAGGGCTTTCAGATCAATAAATTCTGAAGGAGTGACTCCCCATTCCTTTATGACATCCTCCGGAAAATAATCAAATACCGTAGTCTGCCCATGCGCTGTTTTGGGAATCCTGATCTTGATATGCCGGTCTGCAAGCTGAAGGAGATCTCTGTCTCCGGAAACGATGCTTACTTCTGTTTCCTCCGACTGCTCACGCTTTGCAATTGTGCCGAGGATAT
>CAZPEW010000018.1:3654-15739 GCA_964585695.1 uncultured Lachnospiraceae bacterium | reverse complement strand
CATCCGCTTCATATCCTTCCATCATGAGAAGAGGCACATTCATGGAACGCAGCACCTCCTGCATCAGCGGCACCTGTTCTCTGAGCTCCTCCGGCATCGGCTTGCGTGTTCCTTTATAAGCGCTGAAAAGCGCATGCCGGAAAGTGGGCGCATGCATATCAAAAGCAACTGCAAGATGATCCGCATTTTCCTCATCCATAACCTTGAAAAGGATATTGAGGAAGCCATACACTGCATTGGTATGGATCCCCTGTGAATTTGTCAGTTCGGGTATTCCATAAAATGCCCTGGACAATATACTGTGACCATCAACCAAAAGAAGTTTTTCTTTTTCCAAAATTTCTCTCCTGTATTCCGTATTATTAACCGATCAGCCAGATTCTGATCTGGAGTGCCAGTGCAATCATAATTCCCCAGAAAGCACAGGTATCTATCGCATAACGTATATTCCGCAGCACAGTCATCAGAAACAGATGCATCTTTGACTGTTCCAGCGATTTCCGGAAGGATTCGTCGATATTCATGCTGCTTTCGGTATCAGAATCCAGTTTGGCCACACCGGAATAAACCATATGTGTAATGCGCAGCTCCTCCTTGCATTCGGGGCATTCCTCGATATGCTGCAGAAAATCATGAAGCTCGCGGTCATTCAGTTTATTATTCAGATACGCATAGATGCACTTGCGTGCTTCCAGACATGTCATAATCATAGTGTTCTCTCTTTTCAGGTATGGAACTGCGTCTGAATCCTGCAAAAGTCTTGCAAATAAAAATCAAATATGATAATTTATATTGGCATGCAGAATTGCAACTGCCGCCATGGCGGAATTGGCAGACGCACATGACTCAAAATCATGCGGGAAACCATGCCGGTTCAAGTCCGGCTGGCGGCACTTCACTTGAGATGAAAGAAAAGCGATAGACAGCTATCGCTTTTCTTTTTTTCTGTTATATTATTTTGTTCCGAAAATACGGTCGCCGGCATCACCGAGTCCCGGGCAGATATAGGCATCACTGTTCAGGCACCTGTCAAGATTGCCGACATAAATCTGTACATCCGGATGTGTCTCGGAAAGCTTTTTCAGACCTTCCGGCGCAGCAATGATGCACATAAACTTGATCTTCTTGCCGCCGTGCTTTTTAATCTGTGCTACGGCATCGCATCCTGAACCGCCGGTTGCCAGCATCGGGTCGCAGACAACGATGGTTCTTTCCTCAATCGGATTCGGAAGCTTGCAGAAATATTCAACCGGCTGATGCGTCTTTTCGTCTCTGTACATCCCGATATGACCGATTTTTGCAGACGGAACCAGTGCTGTGATGCCGGATACCATGCCCAGTCCGGCACGCAGGATCGGTACGATAGCAAGCTTTCTGCCTGAAATCATCTTGCAGGTTGCCGTTTCGATCGGTGTTTCTATCTCCACATCCTTCATTGGAAGATCCGACAGTGCCTCAAATCCCATCAGCATGGCGATTTCCTCAACCAACTGCCGGAACTCATTGGTTCCGGTATTTTTATCTCTCAGAATCGAGATTTTGTGTGTGATCAGTGGATGATTCATAATGTGAACATTGTTTCCGTAATTTTCCATGACAGGATCTCCTTTAAAATAAGTTTATGTAAACGGTCCGCTGCCGGACCCGCATTGCTAATATTATACACTAAAACTACTTTGTGTGCGGTACAAATCTCACAAGACAGTAATCTCCCAGTTCTGCAGGAAGCGGAACAGAGAATACCACATCCCCTTTGTTTTCATAGCAGAAAGACTCCGGCCATGCCGTCATGTTCTTATGAAAATCTGCTGTATTAAAAATCCCCGTATAGTAGGACGGCGCATACTGCTTAAGATAACTGACCAGTACGGCTTTTTCCTCCCTGTCTTTATTTTCAAAAATACAGCTGTCGTCCAGGACATAGGTTCCTAATGTCTCCGGAGAAACAAAGCTGCTGACAGCAAGTGATTCATTTTTTCTAAGATCTACAGTATTGGTATAAAAAAGCTTCCGGTCCAGATCATCCGCCGCATAAATAGGCGCAGAAATATCTGCAGCCGGCTGACCGTTCTCTGCCGGCTGTACAGGAAGCGACTGGCTTTCTTTTGTATAAACAGACTGCGCAGTCTGCCGGGACAGCTGCAGTTCCCCTGTATAGATCACAGAAATACGGCTTCTGTCAATATAATTCAGTCTGCAGCTGACAGACAGTCTGTCCATATTCTGGTCCAGCGGATATAGTATGATGATGCTTTCTGCATTTCTCTTAAGCCGCGCATTGATGCTGCTCTGCAGCCCGGTATCTTCCATGCCGGAAATCACCGGATACGCAATTGAAATACCTTCTCCCGGCTTGCTTGTTTCCATGCTTACCTTATAGGCCGGAACAACCGGTTCTGATTTTGTTTCAGTGCCTGCAGCCTTGCTGCTGGATGAAACAGCTGCAGAAGTTTCCGCCTGTGTTTCTGTATTTCCGGCAGCTGCAGCCGTAATTTCAACCGGTGCTTCTGCTGTCTCTGTCTGTACTTCCGTTGTATGCACGGAAAGCAGATCCGGCGTACTTTTGCTGAAAAGAAATCGGTTTGCGACAATTCCTCCGCCGATTACAAATGCAGCGGTACAAAGAGCAGCAGCAAAAATTTTACCATTGCGATTCATTCGGAACCTCCCTCCGGCTTATTCGGAAAAAACTGCAGCAGTTTCTGTATCCTGTATTTACGTAAAATCATTCCTCTGTTTTAGGAACAATATCATTTTTTCCCTTGTAAATGGAATCCGCCGGAACACAGCCTCTTACGGAGCTCAGCGGATAAATATTTGTGTTTCTCCCGATGCATGTGCCCGGATTCAGAACAGAACCGCAGCCAACCTCAACGTGATCGGAAAGCATTGCACCGAATTTTTTCAGGCCTGTTGCAATGTCTCCGTCGGAAGCATGCACCACAACCAGCTGTTTATCGGATCTGACATTGGAGGTAAGCGATGCCGCGCCCATATGAGATTTATATCCCAGAATGGAATCTCCTACATAATTGTAATGCGGTACCTGTACGGAATCAAAGATTATTACATTCTTCAGCTCACAGGAATTTCCGATAACGCATCCTTTTCCGACGATAATGCTGCCGCGCAGGAAAGCACACTGACGGATTTCCGTTTCCGGTCCGATGATAATATCCTCCGCAAAATATGCGGAATCAAAAACCCTGGCAGTCTTATGTATCCAGACATGCGGCTTTACTTCTGTATATTCATCCGGATGCAGTGTCGGACCGTAAGATCGTATGAAGTCACGGATTCCAGGCAGAACCTCCCATGGATATTCCGCCCCCTTGAAAGCATCCTTTGCTTCCGTATAATTCAGATCATACATGTTTTTGATTTTCAGATCTTCTTTTGTCATTATATATGCCTTCCTTTCAGAACCGGTGTCCTGCATTTTTTACAGCATTGGTTCTTGTTCTTACAAAGCTGTCCAGCTTGTCCATATATTCTTTTTCTGTAATTGTACCGTCAGCCACATAGGACAGCCCCTTTTCCCATGAAGCCGTAAGCTCCGGATTCAGAAGCTGCTTCACAGATACATTCACCACCTGTGTAATAAGCTCGCCAAGCTCTGTCGGCATAAGAATCTGTGTCTTTTTGTTAAGCGAAATATAGCCGATCTTCTGCAGCTTGGTAAGGATACCTGCTCTGGTTGCCGATGTACCGATTCCGGAACCCTTGATCTGTGAACGAAGCTCCTCGTCCTCAATCAGATTTCCTGCATTCTCCATCGCCAGAATAATCGATCCTGAATTATAGCGTTTAGGCGGTGCGGTTTCTCCTTCTTTAAGAGTCAGCACCGCGAGATTCAGTTTCTGCCCTTTTCTAAGCTTCAGCAATGCATCGGCTGATGCAGCGTCCTGGGTGCCTGCGTCCTCATCGGCCGCATTATCCGCATCGGCTCCACCCTCCGCAGCAGCCCTGCTTTTTACGGACTGCTCCGTACCGGCAGACGCATCTGTACGCTTAATGTCTGCAACTTTCAGATAGCCTTCTTCTTTCAGTACCTTGGAGTTGATAACAAATGTCTCCCCGTCGCATAGTATTGTAAGCGTCAGCTTCTGAAATACTGCCGGCGGATAAAAAACAGACAGAAAGCGCCTTACAATCAGTTCATATACTTTTTTCTGCAGCGGCTTCAGCCCCTGAAGCTCCCGGTATCCCTGACCTGTCGGAATGATGGCATAATGGTCCGTGATTTTTTTATCATCTGTGTATCTGGTCTTGCCGATTGACTTCCACTGCGTGCCTTTCAGTATTTCATCAGCGAATGCAGCACATGCCGGGAAATTTCTGATTCCTGCAATATTTTTGTCTATTTCCTTTGCCACGGCACTCGACAGTACCCTGGCATCGGTTCTCGGATAGGTTGTAAGCTTTTTCTCATACAGTTCCTGCACGATAGCCAGTGTCTCATCAGGGTTGATTTTAAACATCCTGGAACAGTCATTCTGCAGTTCCGCAAGATTATATAAAAGAGGCGGATTTTTCGGTTCGTTTTTTCTGCTGATCTCAGAAACAGAAGCTTCCCTCGGAAGCGGTGCAAAAGATCCGATAAACTGTTCTGCCTTTTCCTTCTGCAGAAAACCTGTATTTTTATAAAGATCCGAAGGCATATAACGCGCAGAATTTCCGGAAGATCGGAATTCCGCATGCAGAACCGCATCCGGATCCTCTGAAACACTGAAATCCCCGTTCACCTTATAAAATGTGGTTTTCTGAAAAGACCGGATTTCATTCTCACGGCGTACAATCATCCCCAGAACACAGGTCATAACTCTGCCGACGGAAACAACTGTATTTTTCTCCCGTTTCAGTCTCCTTGAGAGTTCATTGCCATAGCGCAGTGTAAGGGCACGTGAAAAATTAATCCCCATAAGATAATCTTCTTTTGCACGCGAAAAAGCCGCAGCGGAAAGGTTATCGTAAAAAGATTCCGGCTTTGCCTCACGTATACCGCGCAGAATTTCTTCTTTTGTCTGCGAATCTATCCAGACTCTTCTTTTTTCCTTTTCACCGACAGAAGCCATCTGATCCACCAGACGGTAGATATATTCGCCCTCCCGTCCGGAGTCAGTGCAGACATAAATGCAGGATACATCCTCGCGCTTTAAAAGCCCCGCGACAATTCCGAACTGTTTTTTGACATCCTCGATTACTTCGTATTTAAACGTAACAGGAATAAACGGCAGAGTGTCGAAACTCCAGCGTTTCAGTTTCTCATCATATTTGTCCGGATAGGACATTGTAACGAGATGCCCTACGCACCAGGTTACAATGTACTCTTCTGTTTCCAGATATCCGTCTTTCCTGCTTTTTTTGATTTCTATGCCAAGGGCCTCAGCAAACTGCTGGGCAACCGATGGCTTTTCCGATATAAAGAGTTTTTTCATCAAATGACTGTAAATTTAAAGACTGTCTCGCTGTCATAATCCTCACCGGCTTTTACAGCGGAGGTATGGAACTGCGGTTTATTAAGACAATCCGGGTAATGCTGGGTTTCCAGACAGAAACCGCAGCGCCTGCCGTATTTTGCATGCTTTTTTGCCGGAGCATCATCCGGCATGGAATTAGCAGTATAAACCTGAACACCTTCCAGATCCGTATAAACTTCCATTTTGATACCGGATTCCTCTGCATAGGCATATGCGGAAAGTCTGCTTTCTCCGGTATAATCGTTAAGACACCAGTTATGATCATAGCCGCCGGCATACTGCAGCTGGTCAAAAGCCGCATCTATTTCCTGACTGAATTTCTTTGGTCTGCGGAAATCCATAGGTGTCCCTGCAACAGAGCGGATCTCTCCCGTCGGAATGGACTTGTCGGATGCCGGTGTAAAGCAGTCTGCATTAAGCCACAGATACTGATCCATGGCATTGCCGCTCTCATGTCCGTTCAGATTGAAATACGCATGATTGGTGAAATTAAAGACCGTATCCGCGTCAGCAACAGCCTTATAATGAATGGATAAGGCATTATCCTCTGACAGCGTATAGGTTACGGAAATTTCCGCATTGCCGGGGAAGCCCTGGTCTCCGTCCGGCGAATGCAGTGAAAACATCACATATGAACCAAGTCCGGCATCTGCATATTCGGCATCCCACAGACGGTTTCTGTAATAATCCGGTCCGGAATGCAGATTGTTTTCATGGTCATTTCTGGCCAGCGCATATGTATGTCCGTTCAGCTTAAAGGCCGCACCGCCGATCCGGTTTGCATTTCTGCCGACCGGTTCTCCCATATGTCCCGGATTCGTAAGAAGCTCCTGCGGGTCCTCCTGTCCCAGTACCACATCCCGCATGCTTCCTGTTTTATCCGGTACAAGCATGGTAAGCCAGATGGCACCAAGATCCGTAAAGGATGCCTCTGCACCATTTGCATTTCTTAATGTAAATCTGCGTACCTTGCGTCCGTCTTTAAGTGTTCCCATTGCAGATTCCTGAACTGACATAAACAGCCTCCTTAAAAAGAATGTATTGAAGAACGCCGGCTGCCTGCAGCCGGCATACTTTCATTTTACTTTCTTGTTATATAATTCTGAGCACAGAGCAGCTCCGCACATTCAACCGCACCGCCTGCAGCGCCTCTCAGTGTGTTATGGCTTAATCCGACAAACTTCCAGTCATAGATAGTATCCTCACGGAGTCTTCCGATCGAAACGCCCATGCCGCGCTCATAATTTACATCCAGTCTTACCTGCGGCCTGTCATCCTCTGTCATGTACTGGATAAACTGCTCCGGTGCAGACGGAAGCTTAAGTTCCTGCGGAAGCCCTCTGAAGTTTACAAGTCTGTCAATCAGCTGCTCCTTTGTCGGATTTTTTCTGAACTTTACAAATACGGTTGCAGTATGTCCGTTTAATACCGGAACACGGATGCACTGGCTGGAAATCACCGGTGAATCCGCCGGCTCAATATGATCTCCGGCAACATGTCCCCAGATACGAAGCGGTTCTTTTTCTGACTTCTCTTCCTCTCCGCCGATGTAAGGAATAATATTGCCTGCCATTTCCGGCCAGGTTTCAAAATTCTTTCCGGCACCGGAAATTGCCTGATAAGTAGAAACAATGACTTCATAAGGCTCAAATTCCATCCATGCAGACAAAGCAGGCGTATAGGACTGGATAGAACAGTTCGGCTTGACAGCAATAAAGCCCCGCTCGGTACCCAGACGCTTTTTCTGCGCTGCTATTACCGCAAAATGCTCCGGATTGATCTCAGGAATAACCATCGGAACATCCGGTGTCCAGCGATGTGCTGAATTGTTGGAAACAACCGGGGTCTCAGCCTTTGCATATGCTTCCTCAATGGCCCTGATCTCATCTTTTTTCATATCGACTGCAGAAAACACAAAGTCAGCATCCCTGACGGTATCCTCAATATTGCTGACATCCTTGATCACCATCTTTTTAAGTTTCTCCGGCATCGGGATATCCAGCTTCCATCTGCCTTCCAGCACTTCCTCATAGGTTTTGCCTGCAGAACGCGGTGACGCGGCAAGCGTCGTTACCTCAAACCATGGGTGATCTGCAAGAATGGTTGCAAATCTCTGGCCTACCATTCCGGTTGCGCCCAGTATACCAACTCTGTACTTTTCCATAATTTTCTCCTTTTGCCAATGAATGTCCGTCGCCGATTGGTTTGCCTGCGGCAAGCGGCTCCGGGTGGAGACGATTCCTCCGGAATCATCTCCTTTTAATGCTTTGTGCCTTTGCCGGCTCTTTTGCCGGTTTTCAGTCTGTTGAGGCTCAGTTTGTTTTTGTTAACCATGATTTCAGCCGGCTCTGCTCCGAGATAATGGAAATTCAGCAGTGTATCTGCCTTTGCGAGTTTAATGCCGATAACACCTCTGGAATTCTTTTTAAGAAGCGGAATCTCCTCCATTGAAAATCTGAGGAAATAGCCGCATTCGGTTTCCAGAACAATTTCCTGTGCATCGCCGAGTACTGAAACCCTGATCAGACGGTCTCCTTCGCCGAGCTTTGTAGCTGCCACCAGTCGGTTTGCAGTGTCAAATTCACTGGCTTCAACTTTCTTAATCATAGCAAACCTTGTCGCAAATACAAGTGTTTTTCCCTCCAGCTGTGATTTAATACCGACAAAAAGGATCTCCTCATCGCTTGCGGAAAACTTGCTGATATTGTCTATCGGTACGCCTTTGTCCTTGAATTTGCAGAGCGGAACATCCATCAGTTTGATCTGATGCATGTTTCCGATATCTGTAAATATCAGAAGTTTGTCTGTATTCCTGCATGGAATCACGTAGCGGCTTTCTGTATCAACCGCCTCCTGGTTCCGCTGGTAAGTCACCTCATCCAGCAGCTTTGCATAGCCGAATTTATCCTGCACATAAATCACGTTCATTTCTGCAACAGCGCTCTCATCAAAAACAGCTTCTGCCCCGTCCTCGATAACTGTCCTGCGCGGTCTGGCATACTCTGCCTTGATCATCATGAGTTCCTCTGACAGAAGCTCGTTGGCGCGTTCTCTGGAAGCGAGAATTCCCTTGTACTCTTTGATATTTTTAAGAGAATCCCTGTAATCCTTCTGGAGTTCCATAAGTTCCAGTCCGATCAGCTTGCTCAGCTTCATGTCCAGAATGGCCTGCGCCTGGCGTTCCGTAAAACGGAATCCGCGGATGATTTCCTCCATGCCCGGATACCGGATCCTGATTTCACTGATTTCTCCGGTCATCAGTGCCTTTTTGGCATCGGCCTGGTTTCTGCAGCTGCGGAGGAGCGCAATGATTGCATCAATCAGATCCACCGCCTTGATGAGACCTTCCTGGATTTCCTTTCTTGCCAATTCCTTTTCAAGGAGATTTCTGTACTTGTTTTCAATCAGCTCATACTGGAACTTAAGATATTCTCTCAGAATACCGCGGAGCGACAGTGTTTCCGGCCTGCCCCCGACAATTGCAAGCATATTTACGCCGAAAGTATCCTCGAGCTTTGTTTTTTTATAGAGAATATTGGTGATTCTGTCAATATCGGCACCGCTTTTTAAATCCAGAACAATGCGAATGCCATTCTTATCCGACTGGTTTGAAATATCTACAATCTCCGGAAGTTTTTTATCCTCGACAAGCTGTGCGACATCCATCATGAATTTGCTGATGCCCTGGCCGATCATGGTATACGGAATCTCAGTCACCACAAGCCGGTCCCGGTCAGAACGTCCGCTCTTTTTCTCAAAGGTCAGTCTGCCCCGGAGCTTTAAATGCCCTGTTCCGCTCCTGTAAATATCCACCAGCTCGGACTTGTTGGCAATAATTCCGCCGGTAGGGAAATCCGGTCCCGGCAGATACTGCATCATTTCCGCTGTTTCCATCGCCGGATTCCGGAGATAGGCAAGAATCAGGTCGATAATCTCTCCCAGATTATGAGAAGGCGTACTGGTAGTCATTCCGACGGCAATTCCCTCGGAACCGTTTAAAAGGAAATACGGAATTTTTGCCGGCAGAACAACCGGCTCCCGCAGCTTCTCATCATAGTTCAGCTGGAAAGGCACGGTGGACTCCAGATCCTCCAGCATACATTCATCTGTGAATTTCTGAAGCTTTGCCTCTGTATACCGCGGTGCTGCGGCAGAATCTCCCTCGATGGAGCCGAAATTGCCCTGACCGTGTATAAGCGGCATCATTCGTTTGAAATCCTGCGCAAGGACAACCAGTGTGTCATAAATGGAGGAATCTCCGTGCGGATGATATTTACCCATGGTATCGCCGCAGATTCTCGCTGATTTCAGCGTAGGGCGGTCATGATATACATGCAGCTCATTCATATCAAAAAGCACACGTCTCTGCACAGGCTTCAGTCCGTCCCGGATATCCGGAACAGCACGGCTTGTAATGACGCTCATGGAATAATCCAGGTAGCTTTTCTGCATTTCCTCCGAGTATTCCGTTGTTAAAATCTTTTCTGCCATAAATATCTCCTGTTATGCATCAATCTGTGCTTCGTCCGCATGGTCATGGATGAAATCACGGCGCGGCTCAACCTCAGTACCCATTAAAAGCCCCGTGATCTCCGATGCAAGTTTTGCATCCTCTATTTCAACTCTTTTCAAAACCCGGTTGTCCGGGTTCAGCGTTGTTTCCCAGAGTTCCTGCGGATCCATTTCGCCGAGACCCTTGAAACGCTTGATTTCATAGGTGCCCTCTTTATGCTTCTCCTTGAACTTCAGAAGAGCTTTGTCATCATACAGATATTCTCCCTTGTCCTTTTTGCCGGAAGGAACCGCAAGATAAAGCGGCGGCATGGAGACATATACATGTCCTTCACGGATAAGATCCGGCATGAAACGATACAGGAATGTCAGAAGCAGCGTATCAATATGGGAACCGTCGACATCGGCATCTGTCATGAGGATGATCTTGTCATAACGCAGCTTTGTAATGTCAAAGTCATTTCCGTATCCCTCTGAAAAGCCGCAGCCGAAGGTATTGATCATTGTCTTGATCTCCGCATTGGCAAGTACCTTATCAATAGAAGCTTTTTCTACATTTATGATTTTTCCGCGGAGCGGAAGAATCGCCTGGGTATGCCGGTTGCGGGAAGTTTTGGCTGAACCGCCTGCGGAATCACCCTCTACGATAAAAATCTCGCACTCTGACGGATCTCTGGAAATACAGTTTGCAAGCTTTCCGTTGGAATCAAAACTGTATTTGGATCTGGACAGCATATTGGTTTTTGCTTTTTCCTCTGCCTTACGGATCTTTGCAGATTTCTCGGCACAGCTGATAATGGATTTGACAACCTCCACATTGCGGTCAAAATACCGTTCCAGTTCCTCTCCGACAACATTCGCAACATATTTTGCGGCATCCTGGGATGCAAGCTTTGTTTTTGTCTGTCCCTCAAAAATCGGATCCGGATACTTGATGGCAACAACGGCAGTCATACCGTTCCGGGTATCGGCACCGGTGAAATTAGGATCCTTTTCCTTCAGGATGCCGAGCTGCCTTGCATAGCTGTTGATCAGCTGTGTAAACTTTCCTTTGAAACCGACAATATGGGTTCCGCCCTCCTGCGTAAAAATATCGTTGCAGAAGCCGAGCACATTCTCCTCAAAGCTGTCCTGGAACTGAATGCAGCATTCAACCTCTGTATTTTCCGAGGTTCCCTTAAAATATATTTCCGGAGTGACATTCTCGCACTCTTTGTTCAGTTCTCTTACAAAAGCAACAATACCGTCCGGCTCATGAAATACAATTTCCTCCGGCACCGCCTCCCGGAGATCCTTGTAATAAATGCTCAGCTTCGGATTCAGATAGGCAGTTTCGTGCAGTCTGGATTTCAGCCAGTCGCCCTTGAACCTGGTTTTCTCGAATATTTCCGGATCCGGAATGAACATGGTTTCCGTACCGGTATCCCTCGTTCTGCCCACAACCGGAAGAAGTCCGGCTTCCAGCTCTTTGGTCGGCTTGCCCTGCGCATATTCATCCTCATAGATTTTTCCGCCCTGGAATACGCGCACCCTCATATAGATGGAAAGCGCATTGACGACAGAAGAACCTACACCATGCAGACCGCCTGATGTTTTATAGGATTTATTGTCAAACTTACCGCCGGCATGCAGCGTGGTCATCACGACACGTTCCGCGGAAACACCCTTTTTGTGCATTCCGACCGGAATTCCTCTGCCGTCATCCTTCACCGTACAGGATCCGTCAGCACCCAGGGTAACCCATATATTGCTGCAGTATCCTGCCAGATGCTCGTCCACAGAATTGTCAACAATCTCATAGATCAGATGATTGAGTCCTCTTGCGCTGATCGAGCCGATATACATACCCGGACGTCTCCTGACTGCTTCAAGTCCCTCAAGCACAGTAATACTGTCCGCATTATACTTTGGTTCTGCCATTGTTTCCTCCAAAAACTCCGGTATTATCAGACAAACAGCATCCGATAAGCCACATAATCTTCTGTATGATAACACAAAACTGACTTTTTTTACAATAAAAAGCTGCCGGATCAGATCCGGCAGCGGAAAACAGCACTGAATCGACCCAGTGCGACGCCATGCGCATCCGGGCG
>CAZPEW010000018.1:0-3644 GCA_964585695.1 uncultured Lachnospiraceae bacterium | reverse complement strand
TTTTTACCGAATACGGAAACAACCGGAACATCATTCAGCACATCAATGGCACTGAAGACAGCCGAAATACCGGCAAGAACACCGCCGTAATACTGGATTGCCTCTACTGCACGGTTTGCAGTCTTACCGGTTGTAATGGTACCCTCCAGCACGAGAACATGCTTTCCCTGAATCATAGGCTTGATATTGTCACGGAAAATAATCTGGCTGTTGGAATTAAATTCCGGCGTAACAACATAGATGGTCTTGTGTGCATTGGTATTCAGGAAGCCGCCCTTGGTCAGCTCCTCTGCAAGATAGGCACCGATCACCTGCGTTCCCTCATCACAGATGACCGTATCCACTACTGTTCCGTAAAGGTACATGTTTACCAGCGCGGAAGCAACGTCCTTTGCTTCACTTGCTCTTGTCTTGATCGTAGTAAGATCCAGATAATAGTTTGTATGCGAATGATTGGTTGCAAAATGTCCTTTTAATACCTTGAGCGGAACCTGTGTTCCAACAGTCTCAATTTTCCTGTAAGCTGTGTTATCCATAAATAATACCTCCCGCATTAAAATTAATTTCACGAACATTTCTTACTGACGTAGTATTATTATAGCATACAAATAGCTTTTAAATACAGTTATAAATCCCTGATTTTAAATTCCGGCGGTAAAACGGTCGAAAGCAGCCTGTCCCTCCGCTGTTCTCTTGTACACGCCTGCATCCTCGAGTACATGCATAAATACCTTTCCGATTTCATCCCGGAGTATCTGGTCAATATTATCCTGATTCATTTCCGGACAGGACGCCGAGAATTCTCTGACCCAGTCTGCATGCTTGCTGATTTCCGGAATCGCTGCAATATCCTTATGCGTCAGGATTGCCTCCCGCAGAGCCGCCATTTCGTTTTTGAGTCTTGCAGGCAGTACCGCCAGTCCCATGACCTCGATCAGGCCTATATTTTCCTTTTTAATATGATGCAGTGCCGCATGCGGATGGAATACCCCAAGCGGATGCTCCTCTGTCGTAATATTGTTGCGGAGCACAAGATCCAGCTCAAACGCCTCTCCGCGCTTTCTTGCAATCGGTGTAATAGTCGAATGCGGAACACCGTCCGTTTCTGCAAAAATGAATGCATCCGGATCGGAATAAGCTCTCCACTTGCTGAGGATCCGGTCTCCCAGTGCCGCAAGACGCTCCGGATCTCTGCCCGACAGCCGGATAACAGACATCGGCCATTTGACGATCCCCGCCTTTACATCCGGGAAATCCTTTACGGCAAAGTATCTCTCCACAGGCGCCTTGGCCATTGCAAAGTCATACCGGCCGCCCTGGAAATGCTCATGTGCAAGAATCGAGCCTCCTACGATCGGCAGATCCGCATTGGAACCTACAAAATAATGTGGGAACTGTTCTACAAAATCAAACAGCTTCAGCATGGCCGGCCTGTCAATCTTCATCGGTGTATGCTTCTGATTCAGAACAATACAGTGCTCATTGTAATATACGTACGGCGAATACTGAAATCCCCAGTCACTGCCCTGAATCCGGATCGGAATGATACGATGATTCTCCCTTGCCGGATAATCCGCACGTCCGCTGTAGCCCTCGCATTCGCGGCAGAGCTGGCACTTTGGATAACCGGTCTGCTTTGCCTTGCCGGCCGCAGCAATTGCCTTGGGATCTTTTTCCGGTTTGCTCAGATTGATGGTTATATCCAGATCTCCGTATTCTGTAGGCGTTTTCCACTTCAGATCCTTCAGAACCCTGTAGCGCCGGATATAATCCGTATTTCTCGAAAAAGCATAATAGAAATCCGTTGCCTTCTCCGGGCTCTCCCTGTAAAGACTGCGGAAAACCTCATTCACATAAGAAGGCCGCGGTGTAAGTGCGCCCATCAGCTTTGTATCAAAAAGATCTCTGTATACCACGCTGTTGTTTTCAATCAGTCCGCTGGCGGCTGCATAATCGTCCAGCTTTCCAAGAACCTGAGAAAGATAAGAGCCATCCTCAACTGCACTCTCCCGGATTGCCGCAGCCTCGGAAAGAACGTCCTCTTTCGTGACTGTACAGTCTGTGATCTGAAGCGTAAGCAGGATTGTGTTCAAAGCATAAAACAGATCCTCCTCTTTCATAACCCCGGTCTTTATTACATAGGCTGCCAGTTTTTTAACACTGTCCATTACCTGTTCTTCTGTAAGTTCACTGTTCTCTGCCATCTCTCACCTCTGCCGCAATCAGTCATTGTATCCATCCGGATTCATCTGCTGCCATTTCCAGGAATCTGCACACATCTCATCAATATCATACTGTGCCCTCCAGGAAAGATCTTTTGCAGCCTTATCGCAGTTGGAATAGCAGGTCGCAATGTCACCGTCACGTCTCGGCTTGATTTCATATTTTAATGCATGGCCGCAGGCCTTTTCAAATGCATGTATTACATCCAGAACAGAATATCCTTTCCCGGTACCGAGATTGCAGATGAACACGCCGTCCTTTGCAGCCAGTCTCTCCACAGCCTTTACATGACCTCTCGCAAGATCGACGACATGGATATAATCTCTTACTCCTGTGCCGTCCTTGGTCGGATAATCATTGCCGAATACATTGACATACGGGAGCTTGCCGATCGCAACCTGCGCAACATACGGAAGAAGGTTATTGGGAATTCCCTTCGGATCCTCTCCGATAAGACCGGATTTATGTGCACCGATCGGATTGAAATAGCGCAGAAGAATGACATTCCATGCAGGATCGGCAGTATGAATATCTGTCAGTATCTGTTCCTGCATCCATTTGGTCCATCCGTAAGGATTTGTGCAGGTTCCCTTCGGGCATTCCTCTGTGATCGGAATCTGGGCAGGATCTCCATAAACGGTTGCCGAAGAACTGAATATGATATTTTTGCAGTTATGATTCCGCATGACATCAACAAGATTCAGCGTTCCGGTAATGTTGTTATGATAGTATTCAACCGGCTTATGTACAGATTCTCCCACTGCCTTAAGACCGGCAAAATGAATAACTGCCTCAATATCCGGATTTTCATCAAAGACGCGGTTCATCCCCTCTTTGTCAAGAATATCCGTTTTATAAAAAGCAGCTCTCTTTCCTGTAATCTGTGCAATTCTGTCAACCGCCTTAGCATTGGAATTGTAAAGGTTATCAAGGATAACAACATCATATCCGCTGTTTAAAAGCTCCACACAGGTGTGGCTGCCGATATAGCCGGCGCCGCCGGTAACTAGAATCTTCATCAATCTGCCTCCGTCATATTCTGTAAAATGTTAACCGTCTGCCCCGCATCCGGGATGCCGTACAGACGGATGGTTGCCAAACACTGAACAGGCTGCTTAAAGTTTACATGGGCCATCGCCGATGGAAACCTCATAGAAAGAACAGTCATATCCGATCTCGGTTCTGTAGGCATCACCGACAGCCTTTTTAAATGCAGGCACCGCCTCATTTCTTACAATGGAGACCGTACATCCGCCGAATCCGCCGCCTGTCATACGGGATCCGATTACGCCGTCCACCTTCCAGGCTGCTTCCGCAAGGACATCCAGCTCATGGCAGGAAACCTCATAATCATCTCTGAGTGAAACATGCGATGCATTCATAAGTTCTCCAAAATGTCCGATATTGCCTGCCTTAAGGGC
>CAZPEW010000017.1:0-18879 GCA_964585695.1 uncultured Lachnospiraceae bacterium | reverse complement strand
CGGCAGTAAAAATAAAGGATGGGGGATAAAATGAATCAGGTACATGATTTAAGAAGTGCTCTGGAATTCCTTAAAACACAGGAAGGCCAGCTGGTGGAAACGGATGTGCAGGCTGATCCGGATGCAGAGATTTCCGGTATCTACCGTTATGTCGGTGCAGGCGGAACGGTTGCAAGACCTACAAGAGAAGACGGACCTGCAATGGTGTTCAACAATGTCAAGGGCTTCCCGGGCAGCCGTGTGGTAATCGGTATGCTTGCCAGCCGCAGGAGAGTAGGACTTCTCCTGGATACAGATTACAAGCGGCTTGGCTGGCATTTAAGAGATGCGGTCAAGAATGCGATTCCGCCGGTAGTGATCGACGGAAAGCCTGCATGCCAGGAAGTGGTGCATCTTGCGACAGATGCGGATTTTGATCTCCGGAAGCTGGTTCCGGCACCTACCAATACACCGGAGGATGCAGGCCCTTATGTTACCATGGGTCTCTGCTCTGCGACAGATCCGGAAAACGGAGATACCGATGTTACCATCCATCGTCTCTGCATCCAGTCAAAGGATGAAATGACCATGTGGATCACACCGGGTTCCCGCCATATCGGTGCATTCTGGGAGAAATCTCTTAAGATGAACAAGCCGATGCCGATTTCTGTAAGCATTGGCCTGGATCCTGCCATTTACATGTCTGCAGGTTTTGAACCGCCTACGACACCGATCGGCTTCAATGAGCTGCAGATCGCCGGTGCCCTCAGGAACAAACCGGTAGAGCTTGCAAAGTGTGTTACGATTCCGGAGACCTGCATTGCACATGCAGAGTATGTCATCGAGGGCGAGCTGATTCCGGGACTTACGATGCGTGAGGATATCAATTCCAATACCGGCAAGGCTATGCCGGAGTTCCCGGGCTATACCGGAGATGCAAAGAGCGACAAGCTTCCTGCATATCTCCCTGTGATCAAGGTCAAGGCTGTTACCACAAGAATGAATCCGATCATGGAGAGCTGCATCGGACCGAGCCAGGAGCATGTTTCCATGGCAGGCATTCCGACAGAGGCGAGCGTCATCGATATGGTTGAGCGTGCAATGCCGGGGAGACTCGTCAATGTACATGCAGCACCATGCGGCGGCGGTAAGTTTGTCAGCATCCTGCAGTTCCGCAAGAAGGCAGCTTCCGATGAGGGACGCCAGCGGCAGGCAGCTTTGCTTGCATTCTCCGCATTCTCTGAGATGAAGCATGTGTTCCTGGTTGATGAAGATGTGGATATTTTTGACATGAGCGATGTTATGTGGGCTATGACCACGAGATTCCAGGGCGATGTTGATTTCATTCCGATTCCGGGTGTACATACCCATGTCCTTGATCCGTCTAATGATCCGGCATTCTCACCTTCTATCCGTGAGCATGGCATTGCCTGCAAGGCAATTTTTGACTGTACAGTGCCGTTTGCATTAAAGAGCAGATTTGAGAGATGCAAATTCCTCGAAGTGGATCCTGCAAAGTGGGTCCCGGAGCTTTTTAAGTAAGAACTGACCGGCTAAGCATAATCATCCGGCTTCCCTGCGGGAGGCCGGATGTAAATAACAGAGAGATTTCTGGGGGATGAAATGAATAAGAAAAACAGAAAGAAAATCATTGGTTTCCTGGCAGGTATTCTGGTCTGTATCCTGATCAGCGTACTGCCGCTCGGTGAGATCAGTGCATCCGTGCCGCTGACCGCGGGCGGACAGATCTGCCTGGCACTGACATTGGGATGTGTTGTATGGTGGGCGGCAGGTGTTGCCCAGCCGGCTTATGTCGGCGGTATTTACTGCATGCTGCTGATCCTTTTTAAGGTCTGTACGGATGACAAGGGTGCGGCAAGCATGCCGGTCACCGTATCCACGACCTTCAGCTCCTGGACCAAAGCCACCATGTGGCTGGTCATCGGTGCCTATCTCATTGCGACAGCCGTCAAGGACAGCGGTCTCGGAGAGCGGATTGCCTATGCGTTTATGCTGAAGTTTGTAAAGAACTACAAGAGTCTGGTCGTTTCCATATTTGTCCTGACCTTTATTCTGTCTTTGCTGATTCCGCATCCGTTTCCGAGAGCATTTCTGATCATGTCGGTTGTCACCGTCATCTGTGAGTCAGCAGGCTACAATGCGGAGGATAAGGGCAAACTTGGCTTCCTTGTCTTTGCGGCTGCAGCACCCGGCTCCATGTTCTTTTTGACCGGTGATTCTACGCTGAATCCGCTGGTTGCACAGTACAGCTCTGAGAATGGCGGCATCAACCCGACTTTCCTGCAGTGGTTTACCTATATGAGCGTGCCGATGCTTGTTGCTACGCTTGCTACTCTCGGTCTGGGACTTACTCTTTTTAAGCCGAGCAAGGAACTGGTTTATGACCGTGAGGAGGTCATCGCAAAGCAGGCTGCGCTTGGCAGGATGAGCACAAGAGAGATCCGTGTTGTTATATGGCTGATTATTGCAATCGTACTCTGGCTTTCCGTTCCGGGCAGCTACATCGGCTGGATCACACTGCTGATCGGACTTTCCATGAGCCTGCCTCTGATCGGTGAGGTTCTTACACCTGCTTCCTGGGCGGCAGTGCCTGTAAATGTGCTTGTTTTCCTGACTTCTGCCATGGCAATCGGCAGCGTCGGCGGCAAGACCGGCATGAATGCATGGATTGCAGATGTGGTTCTGCCTTCTGCGGTGCCTTCCAACATTTATGTACTGGCATTGCTGATTGCACTGGTTTCCGTCATCATCCATATGTTCATGGGATCGGTTATGGCAGTGCTCGGTGTCTGTGTGCCTGCCTTCATTGCCTTTACAGCCGGCAGCAATATCAGCCCGCTCGCTGTGGCAATGATGGTGTTTACCGCAATCAATATCCACTATATCCTTCCGTTCCACAACCTGGCGATTCTTGTCGGCGCAGGAAAGGAAAACGGCGGTTATTCCGATAAGGAAGCCATGCGGATGGGGATTCCGCTGACAGCAGTTGTATTTATTGTCCTTCTCGTGGAAGCCTTCTGGTTCCACCTGCTGGGACTGATGTAAGAAGTATTGCAGGAGCAGCCATGAAAGAAACAACAGCAGCATTCGGAGAGGGGAAATACCGCATCAGTATCGTCGGACTGACGACCGGCGGAAACGGAATCTGTGCATTTATGACCGGCGGTGAGAAGCCGCACAATGGAGGTACCGTTGTAGCCGTGCCGAGAATGAAGTCCAATGCAGCCGATGCGGAGGACCGGACCGCAGATCTCTGGGTCAGCGGTGTTCCCGGCCATAAGGATACGGAAATCGGCATGCCGGCAGCAAAACTGCTGGCTGTCACCCTCAATGAGGCTGTTTCTCTGACTGTCGGCATCCACATCGGACAGGCAGATCAGGAGGAAATCAGGCTGCTCTGCAGGAACGCAATGGAAGCGGCCCGGGTATGGAGCATCCGCTGCAGGGAGCAGGAGGAATCAGAATGAAAGGCGTACAGGCAGGAAAGAAGATCATTGTCGGCATCACCGGTGCAAGCGGTGTGGTCCTGGGATACAGACTTCTGGAGGCGCTGCATGCATCCGGAGAGGCGGAAACGTATCTTACGGTCAGCAAAAGTGCTGTAAAGATTCTCTCAGAGGAGGCCGCCTGTTCCTATGAGGCGCTCTGCGGACTGGCAGATCATGTTTATGACTGTGAGGATATGGGCGCAGCCATTTCCAGCGGGTCTTTCCGGACGGACGGGATGATTGTGATCCCCTGCAGCATGAAAACACTTTCTGCGATTGCGAATGCCTACGATGACAACCTCATTGTCAGGGCAGCAGATGTCTGTCTGAAGGAAAACCGCAGGACAGTTCTCGTACCGCGGGAAATGCCGTTCAACAGCATTCACATCCGGAACATGAAGCTGTGCGCGGATGCGGGATATGTCATTATGCCGCCGGTTATGACCTTCTATAACCATCCGGCAACCATGGAGGAACAGATCCGGCATTTCATCGGAAAGATTATGATGCAGTTTGATCTGAACTATGACAAATTCAAACCATGGCAGGGCGGAACAGAAGACTGATGAAAAGGGCAGTACTGCAGAAATGCGGTGCTGCTTTTTTATGATCTGACGTCAGAATGACGGAAAGAATGCAGTGTTGGCCTATTAAGACGAAATATGTTAGTAATAAAGCGATAGAATGCCATTTTTTACTGCATATATATTTGTTAAAATCTATATAAACATTTGGATTGAAGCAGATATATGACATACAAACAGAAAAAGAGGTGTGAAATGAACAGTACAGATTGCAGTCAGAGAGGACTGGAGCTTTCTTTTTACAGCGGAGAATGGAAGCAGGATCATAAAAACCACTGCTGGAGACTGGAAAATGCGGTTACTGTGAGAAATCCGCTTGCACCGGAGCTGCAGTGCATCAATATTTATGTACCGGAACAGTATCTTGCGGCAGGCAGCAGAAAAAATGCCGGAGCGGTATGCGGCGCATTTACAGCTGAAACCGCACCGGTCATCCTGGAAAACGGAATCGGCGGCTATGCGGAGTGCAGACCCCGTACGCTGGAGGATCCTTTCTGTCAGGGCCGGCAGTATCTGGATGCCGGAATGGTTTATATCACGGCAGGTGCCCGCGGCAGACAGACAAAAACAGAGGATGGAACACTGGTCGGCAAATCTCCTGCGGGGCTTGTGGATCTGAAAGCGGCTGTACGCTTTATAAGGCATAACAGGGAGGTGCTTCCCGGCAATACAGAGCGGATCATTTCTGTCGGTGTCAGTGCAGGAGGTGCGATGAGCGCACTCCTCGGCTGTACCGGAAACAGCGGAAACTATACAGAGTTCCTTAAAGCCGCAGGCGCATGCATGGAAGAAAAGGATGATGTTTTTGCATCCCAGTGCTACTGCCCGATCATAGATCTCGATCATGCGGATATCGCCTATGAGTGGATGTTTGACGGGGATTATAAGGCAGACGGCATGCCCGGGATCTGCGCGGGCGGTCCTTTCACGGAATTCCAGAAGGCACTGTCCGGACTGCTTTCCGCGGAATATGTACAGTATTTCAACAGTCTCCATCTTGTGAATCCGTCAAGCGGAAGCCGGCTTCTGCTTTCCGGAGACGGAAAGAGCGGCAGCGGCTATGAATTTCTGATGGATGTCATCGAGAATGCAGCTGCAAAGTTCCTCAGGCTTCTGCAGGAGGGCAGAGGACCGCTTTTCTGTACGCCGGAGCAGTATCTGACAGGAAATTACAGAAAGATGGTTCCGGATTTTGACAGACTTCCGCCTGCCATGAAAGAAATCAGCGGAGATGATAAAAGCAGCTGGCTTAAATGGGACGGACATACTGCATCGGTAGGCAGCTTTAAGAACTTTAAGAAGAATTATCTGAACCGTCTGAAGCCATGCTCTGCATTCGACACGCTGGACAAGGTCCAGGCAGAAAACCAGGAGTTCGGAGATGCGGCGCATGATTTTGTGCATTTTGATGTATACATGCAGGACGCGCTTGAGAAACTGAAAGGCCGGTTCCCGACAGAATATGCAGCCTTAAAAGATGAGTTTTCCGGCCTTTCCGGGGATACGGCGCTTGCAGAAAGAAAGTATCTCATCAACCCGTTCTCCTACATCGGAACCGGGGAGAAGGCAGATCTTGCAGAGCATTACCGGATCCGCGTCGGTACGCATGATCCGCATACCTCTTTCACCATGGCGATGACGCTTGCACTTAAGCTGAAGGCAGCCGGCTGCAGGGATGTGAATTATGAGATGGTCTGGGATTTTGATCATGGTCCGGCGGATTATGCAGGTGAGGTCGTTGACTGGATTACCGGCATCGTATAAGTATTCTATGACATTTGTATGCGTAAGTACGCAGAAAGTGAAAAATCATGAATGAGAATAAAAAGGTACCTGTTTTAAGCAAGCTGGCGTATGGCTCCGGCGCCGCCGGCGGCAATGTTGTCAGCACCATCCTTGCGGCATTTCTGCTTTCCTATTATACAGATTCTGCCAAGATGGGGATGGCGGCAATCGGAACCATGTTTCTGGTATGCCGTATCCTGGACGGTGTCACGGATGTCATCATGGGCGGTATTGTGGATAAAACCAACACCCGGTTCGGAAAAGCCCGTCCGTGGCTGCTTGTAGCGGCACCGGCACTTGCAGTCGGTCTCTACCTGATTCTTAATGTACCGTCAGGTTTTTCCGAGGGCGGCAAGATGGTTTATGCCTACTTTACCTATATTTTCCTGAACTGCATAGCCTTTACCATTTTCGGAATTGCACACGCTTCTCTCCTTGCACGGATGACGCTGGATTACAATGACAGAACCAATACCAGTGTTGTAAGTTCCATCTGCAACAATCTTTCCGGCATCGTGGTCGGCACCATTACCACCGGCATGGTCATGAAGCTCGGCTGGAGGACGACCTCCATGATTCTGGCAGCCGCCTGCTTTATCCTCGTCATGATCGCCTTCCTGGGCGTAAAGGAAAAGGTCGGCATTGATGAAACAACCGGCCGTGTCAAGACAAAGGAAGCACCTTTTAGGGAAGCGCTGCCGCTCGTACTTAAAAACAGATATTTTTACAGCATTCTCTTCATCGGTATTTTTGTGCTGCTGATGAACGCGAATGCAATTGCTTCTACTATTTATTACTGCAACAATGTCATCGGCGATCCGATGTTCATGGGTACACTGATGAGTATCGGACAGATTCCGGGCGTCCTCATTCTTTTCATCATGCCGTCTCTTTCCCGGAAATTCGGAAGACGTGAATTCATGGCCGGCGGCTGCATGGCACTGATTATCGGTTTTGCGATCCTCGGTCTTGCAGGACAGAACAGAACACTGGTGCTGGTCGGAACCGTCCTCCGTTCCATCGGCGCAGGCCCTATTTTTGCCGGCATTTTTGCTTTTATTGCAGATATCACAGATTACGGTGAGTGGAAATACGGAGTCAGAACCGAAGGACTGATCAGTGCGGCACAGAGCGTCGGCTCCAAGGTCGGAATCGGCCTCGGTTCCGGCATGACCAGCTGGATCCTTGCAGCAGGCGGGTATGTAGGCGGCAGCAAGGTACAGTCCGCATCAGCCATTGCCGCAATCCGTTTTGACTTCGGATGGCTCGGTATGATCCTCAGCGTCCTGCTTCTGATTGCTGTCATCATGATGGATGTTGAGAAGTATATGCCGGAAGTCAAGGAAGCACTGAACAAAAAGCATCAGGCAGAATAATTCCGCTTCTGCCGCGGAAAGTCCGGTTTCCGGTCCGGAGAGACCGTTTATGGAACAACAGGTTCTGGGAATCCGGCAATAAAAAGCCGCAGGGATATAAGACATGCATTTTGCAGATCTTGTATTCCTGCGGCTTTTTGCGTCCGTTTACATCCGGACGGATTCCCTTGCACTGTCCGGTGAGAGATGTTTAAAGAGCTTCTGCGGAATTGCCAGTGCAAAGATGATGCCGAATGCAATGGCACCGGCGATTTTTGCGGTTTCCGATCCGTTTTCCGTAAAGGCATTCATATCATTGGTAATGAAATAGTAAGCCGTGTAATAGATGCCGGCGCCCGGGACGATCGGGAAAATGCCGGGCAGCAGGTAGACCGTCACCGGATTCTTTTCCAGAACTGCAAATACTCTGGACAGGATGGTCAGTGCGAATGCAGATACAAACGGATAGATCACGACATCCGCACCGGCATTCCGGATGAGGAGATAGATGATCCAGCCGAAGGCACCGGTCAGCGCTGCGTACAGATACTGTCTTTCCGGCAGTGAAAAAAGAATGCCGAATGCAACAGTAGCCGCCATGGCTATGATGAACTGGATAAAGTACTGTGTAAAGACAAGGAAATTCATGGCAGCATCCCTCCGATCGCGATTATGGAGCCGACACCGACTGCGATGCAGGCTGCAGTCAGCAGGGCATCCAGCAGATTGATGGCACCGGAAAGGTAGTCTCCGTAAAACAGATTCCGGAAAGAGGTTGTAAGTGCAATGCCCGGAACGAGCGGCATGATGTCGCCGATAATAATGAAGTCCTTTGACAGCGGAAACGGAAACTTCAGGGAAACGAGGCTCAGGGCAGTCACCAGGGCTGCGCCGAAAGCATTGGTGATGAAACGGGAGGTTTTTTTACGTGCGGCAGTGCGCAGGAAAACCTGCAGCAGGATGCCGATAAAAAAAGCACAGAAGGCATCCGGGAGCCTGCCGCCGAAAAGCAGCGTGAAGCAGGCACTGCCGACACCGCCGGCCAGGAGCTGTACGGTCCGGGTAGGACTCTGCATGGAGCGGATTTCCCGCAGCCGGGCAGCAGCCTCGGTTTCATTGACACGACCCTCCGCAATTTCTCTGGAGAGCTGATTGATGGCTGCCACCTTTCCGAGGTGAACACTGCCGAGGGAAACATTCCGGACGATTGAGCAGGCATCCGGGAGGGATTCATTCGCACTGGCAAAAATGCCGTTGGTGAGAACATAAACATCGCATTCCGCGATGCCGAAGGCATGCAGGATCCGCAGGATGGTGTCCTGTGTCCTGTAGATTTCTCCGCCGCTTGAAAGCAGGGTATCGCCGATTTCAACAGCGAGCGTCAGCGTTTTTCTTGTGTCATTCATGGTAATACTCCGAGTCAGTGATATACTCCGGCAGCAGATTCTTATCTTGCGGGTTGTATTCCAAACCATTATAATAAATAAATGTTGTTTTTGACAGATGCTATCTGTACGATTTTTTTATACGAAAGAAGATCCCATGGATGAAAAAGAAAGGGCCCAGTACGAGAAGCTGATCAGGACGCCGGTGGTGCGTCTGATTCCGTCTCTGGCTGTCCCGACGGTAATCAGCATGCTGATTTCCATGATCTATAATCTGGTGGATGCTTATTTTGTCGGGAAACTGGGAACCAGCGCCAGTGCGGCAATCGGCATCATGATCAGTGTGCAGGCAGTGTTTCAGGCAGTAGGCTTTATGTGCGGGCACGGCTGCGGGAGCTGTATGTCGAGACAGCTTGGCTCCGGCAATCATACGGCAGCAGACCGTTATGTGTCGACCGGCTTTTTTACGGCAATTGCTATCGGGACTGTTCTTGCAGTGCCCGGACTTGTTTTCAAGACCCCGCTGATGCGGTTTCTCGGCAGTACGGATACCATTCTCCCGTATGCCGAGAGCTATGGCTTTTATATTCTTGCTGCGGGGCCGGCATTCGCGGCCAGTGCAGTACTCAATAATGTCATGCGTTATGAGGGCAAGGCAGTGCTGGCCATGGTGGGACTGGTTTCCGGCGGCGTCCTCAACATGATCGGAGACCCGGTGCTGATGTTCGGGCTGCATATGGGCATCGACGGAGCCGGACTTTCCACGGCGGTTTCACAGTATATCAGCTTTTTCATTCTGCTCTGGATGTTTATTTCCGGGAGGACCATCACCAGGATTTCCTTGGCAGGCATCACACGGGATGTCCGTGAATTCCTGCTGATTCTCCGGAACGGCATGCCGAGTCTCATACGGCAGATGCTCAATTCCGTTGCGACGATGACACTCAATATCTGCGCGGCACCTTACGGGGACGCGGCGATTGCCGCGATGACAATCGTCGGCAGAGTCACGCTTCTCATGGGCTCTGTGATGATCGGAATCGGACAGGGCTTCCAGCCGGTATCGGCTTTTAACTACGGTGCTTCCAAATTCAAAAGGGTACGGGAGGGTTTCTGGTTTACGAGCGGGATGGGTGCGCTGCTTCTGACCGGCTTTGCATGCTTTGCGTTTCTGTTTCCGGCCTCCATTATCCGGATATTCCGGGATGATGCGGAGGTTGTCCGGATCGGTACGCCGGCACTCCGGTATATGTGCGTTGCCGTGATCCTGCAGCCGGTTTCCGTTTCAGCCAATATGATGTTTCAGAGCATCGGCAAAAGCCGCACGGCATCTTTTCTGTCGGCACTGCGGAGCGGACTGTATTATATTCCGCTGCTTCTGCTGCTCCCGCGCTTTATCGGGATTGCCGGCATACAGAGTGCGCAGATGTTCTCGGATATCCTGACGCTTCTTACAACCGTTCCGTTTCTTGTCCGCTTTTTCAGAGAACTTCCGCGTGAGGACCGGCGTGCAGTCATTGATGAGATGTATGAAGGGAAAGAGAGGGAATAATGGCAATTCTATCAACCTTGTGCTATCTGGAAAAAGACAGTAAGTATCTGATGCTTCTGCGCAATAAAAAAGAACATGACCTGAATGCGGGAAAATGGATCGGCGTAGGCGGGAAATTCGAGGAAAATGAAACGGCAGAGGAATGTGTCATCCGTGAGGTGCAGGAGGAAACCGGATATACACTGACCTCCTTTAAAATGCGCGGGATTGTGACATTCATCTCCGGCAGGGCAGAGACGGAATACATGCATCTCTTTACGGCAGATGGCTTTACCGGTACGGAAATCCCCTGCAATGAGGGAGAGCTGCACTGGATTGACAGAGACAAAGTGCCGGAGCTGAATCTCTGGGAGGGAGACCGCATCTTTTTAAAGCTTCTTGCGGAGAGAGACCGCTATTTCTCGCTGAAGCTGATTTATGATAAAGAGGACCGTCTGCTGGAAAAGAGGCTGTGGTAAAGATGATCAGGAGAAAGCAGGCTGCTGCCTGTCTGACTGCGGGGATATTGATACCGCTTGGCATTACGCTGCTGCTGCGATGGAACATGGGGAGTGTCCGGCCCTTCCGGGAAACCGATGCAGTGGAAACAGGCGGGGATATCCGGTGCAGCATTGATGATGCACAATATGTCTATGAAGTACAGGATACGGATGTGGACGGCCGTTTTTACTATATGGACCGGGGCTATACCAACCTTGATGACAGAGCCTTTTTCATATCCGGCTGGGCAGTGGTACCGGGGGAGAGCGCAAAGACATTTGACATCCGCGTTGTTCTTGAGAATCCGGCGGACCGGAGTCTGATCCAGCTGAAAACAGTTCTCCGCAGGAGAACCGATCTCGCAGAAGCATTAAAGGCACCGGAAGGAGTCAGCTATGAGCTGAACGGTTTTTATGCAACTGCCTTTACAAAATATATCGATAAAACAGTACCCTACAGAATTTATATATATTACGGCAATGATGCGCATCATGAGCTGACAGATACCGGTGCGGTGCTGTCGCTTGCCTGAGAGCGGCAAAATTCATGTTGGAATTATTCTGTGGGGGATATCATGCAGACACTTCAAAAAAAACTGATCAGAATTTATCATACGGAGAACTTCCCTTTTCTTGTATTTTTTGTCATACTGCTGTTTTTCCACGGTATGTTTTTTATGTTCATGCAGGATGATGGTTTCTATGGGACAATTCCTTTTTTCAGCATTCTGCAGTACCAGCTGCATGAGCATGCAGAAATTTCCACCCGTTTTGTTCCGGAGTTTTTCCAGCTGCACCTAAATCATCTGCCCTGGCTCTGGCGGGCGCTGGATTCCTTTATATACGTGCTGGCGGCTTATTGTCTCAGAGAGCTTTCCGGACTGCAGGCGCAGCGCAGGAACAATATTCTTGCGTGCTTTACGGTGCTGTGCTTTCCGCTGACCTATATGGCATCGGCAGGATGGGTGGCAACCTCTGCAAATTATATCTGGTCTGTGACGCTGGGAATGCTGGCATTTCTTCCGGTGAAAAGAATTTTTGCCGGAGAAGAAAATCATTTTACGGTATTGCTTCTGTGTTTCTGCGGATTATGCTATGCCGTATTCAGCGAGCAGGAGCTGGCGCTGCTGCTGGGGTTTCTTGCTGCAGCGATTATTCTGCTGATCAGAAACAAAAAAAGCAGTGCAGGATATCCTGTGGCAGCCTTTGCAGCGTCGGTAATGGTGCTGGTCTATAAGCTGCTTTCTCCTGCAAATGCAAACCGGATTGCCATGGAGATGCCGCAGCTTTTCCCGGATTATGCGACCAAAAATGTAATTGACAAGCTGTTCATGGGATATGAGATATTTACGGATGAATTTTTTGCAGCACCGAATCTGCTGTTTCTGCTGGCTGCTTTTATGACTGCGGCGTTAATCTGGCAGAAGCATCAGGATAAGCTCTGCAGAGGAATAGCGGTATTCCCGGTGCTGGTGCTTGTTTATTTTGCATTCCTGCCGGTTCTGCTGCCGTCTTTTTATCCGCCTGCATCTGAGCGGTCCATCGTGATTGATGAGCTTAATTATATCCATTATGCGGATTATCTGCCTTTTCTGATTTATTCACTGGCTTTAAACTGCATGGAAATATCGGTCATCATTCTTTTTTCGGATCATCCGGAGGTGTCCCGCGGCGGAGCAGAAGCGGTTTTTGCGGCGCTGCTGCTGCCGGCTGCGGTATGTACTTCTCTGATGATGGGATTCTCCGCAAGCGTTTACAAATCAGAAAAACGTGTTTTTCTGCCTGCCTATATGCTGATGATGCTTCTGCTGCTTATGATCTATAAAAAATATCCGGAGGAGAAAACAGCGCAGCATCTGCCGGGCAGACGGCAGCTCTTTTACATGATTGCAGGAACAGCCGGCGTTTATATTGCTTCCGCCCTGCTGTCCCTGTAATCAGACAGCCTTTACAATCGTACCGCCGCCGACAACATTCTCACCGTCGTACAGGACGACCGCCTGACCGGATGCGATGGCCCGCTCCGGATTTGAAAAGCGGATGAGGACGCTGCCGTCAGGCCGGATTTCTGCGGTGCCGGGCACTTCCTTTGCCTGGTAGCGGGTTTTAATGGTGACTTCGATCGGATGCGGAGGCTCCGGGTAGATCCAGTTGAAGCTGTCCGCAATCAGTGCATCCGAGTAAAGCGCCGGGCCGGCAGTGAGGATGACGGTGTTGTCCTCCAGAGACTTGCCGCAGACATACATCGGCTGCGGCAGTGCAAGTCCGAGTCCTTTCCGCTGTCCGATGGTATAGCGGATCAGCCCGTTGTGCCGTCCGAGTACATTGCCTTCTGTATCCACAAAGTTGCCGGGTGCGAATGTCTTTCCTGTGTAATGCTCAATGAAATCCCCGTAGTCACCGTTTACGACAAAGCAGATATCCTGGGAGTCATGCTTCCGGGCATTGACAAAGCCATGCTTTTCCGCAAGTGCGCGGACTTCCTCCTTGGAGGCGAAGTCACCCAGCGGAAACATTGTATGGGCGAGCTGCTCCTGTGAGAGGAAATAGAGGACATAGCTCTGGTCCTTCTCAAGGTTCCGTGCCTTTTTTAAAAGGAAACGGCCGCTGCCCGGATCGCGGACGATGCGGGCATAATGTCCGGTTACGATGGTATCGCAGCCAAGCTCTGCGGCCCGCTGGTAAAGCTTTTCATGTTTCATGTAGCGGTTGCAGTCAATGCATGGATTCGGTGTCCCGCCGTTCTCGTAGGTCCTTACAAAACGGTCAATCACCTGTCTGGAGAAATCCTCCGTAAAATTAAACACATAGTAAGGCATGCCCAGATCGGTTGCAACAGCACGCGCATCCTCTACATCATCCAGAGAGCAGCAGGTATTCTCGCGGCAGATGCCGGCCTCCTCATTGGTGTACAGCTTCATGGTGACGCCGATGCATTCGAATCCCTTTTCCTGCATCAGTGCGGCAGCGACTGAGCTGTCCACGCCGCCGCTCATGGCGATCAATGCTTTCTTTTTCATCCTCTACCTCATTTCTCTATGGCGCTCTCAGCGCATCCGTCATTGCGGACGGAATATCGATTATACGGTCCTGAAATCAGTGAAATAAACAGAATCAGTCTAGCATGAGACGATTTTCAATTCAATAAAAGTTTGTATAATGGATTCGAATGTGTTAAAATCCGCTTAAGTATGTATATAAATATAAGAGGAGACTTCAAATGAAAGGTATCATACTTGCCGGAGGTTCCGGCACAAGACTTTATCCGCTGACCAAGGTCACATCAAAACAGCTCCTGCCAATTTATGACAAGCCTATGATCTATTATCCGCTCAGCGTACTGATGAATGCGGGTATCAGAGATATTTTAATTATTTCGACGCCGATGGATACCCCCAGATTCAAAGAACTGCTGGGAGACGGAAGCCAGTTCGGCATCAATTTAAGCTATGCCGTGCAGGCAAGCCCGGACGGACTTGCGCAGGCCTTTATTATCGGCGCTGATTTCATCGGTTCGGATCCGGTTGCGATGATCCTCGGAGACAACATCTTTTCCGGACATGGCTTTAATAAAAACCTGCGGGATGCAGCGGCAAAGAAGGTCGGCGCAACGGTATTCGGCTATTATGTGGATGATCCGGAGCGTTTCGGCATTGTTGAGTTCGATAAAAACGGGAAGGCTGTTTCCATCGAGGAAAAGCCGCAGTTCCCTAAGTCAAACTACTGTGTAACCGGTCTTTATTTCTATGACAACAAGGTTGTGGATTATGCCAGAAACCTTAAGCCGTCCGCAAGAGGCGAGCTGGAGATCACGGATCTGAACCGCATTTACCTGGAGCACGGCGAGCTGGATGTCACATTGCTCGGGCAGGGCTTTACATGGCTCGATACCGGCACGCAGGAGAGTCTTGTGGATGCAACCAATTTTGTGCATACCATTGAGACCCATGAGCACAGAAAGATAGCATGTCTTGAGGAGATTGCCTTCCTGAACGGATGGATCGGCGAGCAGGAAATGCGCGCCGCCTATGAGATGTACAAGAAAAACGAGTACGGCAGGTATCTCATGGATGTACTTGAGGGCAAATATATAGACAAGATCAAAGAACAGAAGGAGCACAGATCATGAAATTTATCGTAACGGGCGGTGCCGGATTTATCGGCGGCAACTTTATGCATTTTGCAGTCAATACTTATCCTGAGGATGAGTTCATTTGCCTTGACAAGCTGACCTATGCCGGCAATCTCGAGACACTTGCACCGCTTGAGGGAAAGAAAAATTACAGATTCATCAAGGGCGACATTGCAGACAGAGATTTCATCTTTGATCTTTTCCGGAAAGAAAAACCGGATGTCATCATCAACTTTGCGGCAGAATCCCATGTAGACCGTTCTGTAACGGATCCGGATATTTTTGTAAAGACCAATGTCATGGGTACAACCACACTGCTGGATGCCTGCAAGGAATTCGGCATCAAACGGTATCATCAGGTATCCACCGATGAGGTTTACGGAGATCTTCCGCTGGACAGAACCGATCTTTTCTTTACAGAGGAGACGCCGCTTCACACGTCCAGCCCGTATTCTGCTTCCAAGGCCAGCGCAGATCTTTTTGTCATGGCCTACCACAGAACCTTCGGTATCCCGGTTACCATTTCGAGATGCTCCAATAACTACGGTCCGTATCATTTTCCGGAGAAGCTGATTCCCCTGATCATTTCAAGAGCGCTGAATGACGAGAAGCTTCCGGTTTACGGAAACGGTGCGAATGTCCGCGACTGGCTGTATGTAACGGATCACTGCAAGGCAATCGACCTTATTGTCCGGAAGGGCAGAGTCGGAGAGGTTTACAATATCGGCGGCCATAATGAGAGAACCAATCTCGAGGTTGTAAAGACCATCCTTAAGGCACTCAACAAGCCGGAATCCCTGATCGAGTTTGTAAAGGATCGTCCGGGACATGACAGACGCTATGCCATCGATCCTACCAAGATGGAAACAGAGCTTGGCTGGAGACCGGAGTATACTTTTGATACCGGTATTCCAAAGACAGTGGACTGGTACCTGAACAACCGCGAATGGTGGGAGCATATCATTTCCGGAGAGTATCAGAATTATTTCAAGAATATGTATGGAGCAAAGGGACTGGATGATGTCCAGTAACAAAAGGTGAGAGATTCATGAAAGTATTAGTTACCGGAGTTGGCGGACAGCTTGGTCATGACATAATGAACGAGCTGAACAGACGCGGAATAGAGGGTGTCGGCTCAGATATTGCGCCGGTTTACAGCGGAATCCGGGACGGCTCGGCCGTTGCGGACATGCCTTATATTCCGATGGATATTACAGACCGCGCAGGCGTGGAAAAGGTTCTTGCAGAGGTTCATCCCGATGTGATCATGCACTGTGCAGCCTGGACTGCCGTAGATATGGCAGAGGATGATGACAAGGTGGAAAAGGTCCGTGCAATCAATGCAGGCGGTACCGCAAACATCGCACAGGCGGCCAGAAAACTGGATGCAGCGATGATCTACATTTCCACGGATTATGTTTTTGACGGACAGGGCACCGCTCCCTGGGATCCGGACTGCAAGGATTACAAGCCGCTTAATGTATACGGAGAGACCAAGCTTGCGGGTGAGCTTGCGGTTTCCGGCACGCTCGACAAATATTACATCGTGCGGATTGCCTGGGTATTCGGGCTGAACGGCAAAAATTTCATCAAGACCATGCTGAATGTCGGAAAGACCCACGATACCGTCCGTGTCGTAAATGACCAGATCGGTACGCCGACCTACACCTATGATCTTGCAAGACTGCTGGTGGACATGGCAGAGACCGATAAATACGGCTATTACCATGCAACCAATGAGGGCGGCTACATTTCCTGGTATGATTTCACAAAGGAAATCTATCGTCAGGCAGGTCTTAAAACAGAGGTGCTGCCGGTTACCACGGCAGAGTACGGCATCAGCAAGGCAAAGCGGCCGTTCAATTCAAGACTGGACAAGTCAAAGCTCGTAAGAAACGGCTTCACGCCGCTTCCGGCATGGCAGGATGCACTGGCAAGATATCTGCAGGAACTGGCAAAGACGGAAAAATCCGAGACAGTCTGAAAAGCGGAAAAATCATAAATGAAAGGCAGATCTATGGGCAAGTATTTTGGAACAGATGGATATCGCGGTGAGGCAAATGTCGATCTTACGGCAGACAGCGCATTCCGTGTAGGTAAATTCCTCGGCTGGTTTTACAGGCAGGGGAAAAAGGCCGGCGAACGCTGCAGGATTGTACTGGGCAAGGACACCAGGCGATCAAGCTACATGTTTGAGTATTCTCTGGCAGCCGGTATTACAGCCAGCGGTGCAGACTGTTATCTTCTGCATGTCACAACAACACCGTCCGTATCCTACGTGGTGCGTTCGGAAGACTTTGACTGCGGCGTCATGATTTCTGCGTCGCACAATCCGTTTTATGACAACGGCATCAAGGTGATCAACGGAAACGGCGAGAAGCTGGGAGATGATGTCATTGAAAAGATCGAGGCTTACCTCGACGGCGCGACACCGGAGATTCCGCTTGCAGTAAGGGAGGAAATCGGACGGACAGTAGATTTTGCCGCCGGCAGAAACCGTTATATCGGGTATCTGATTTCCATGGCAGTACATTCGTTCAAGGGCAAAAAAGTTGCACTGGACTGCGCAAACGGTTCCGCTTCTTCTGTTGCCAAGGCTGTATTTGATGCGCTTGGTGCAGATACGCATGTGATTCATAATGAGCCGAACGGACTGAATATCAATCTGGACTGCGGCTCTACGCATATTGAGAGTCTGCAGAAATATGTTGTGGACGAGGGCTGCGATATCGGCTTTGCCTATGACGGAGATGCAGACCGCTGCCTTGCGGTGGATCATGAGGGGAATCTCGTAAACGGAGATGCCATCATGTATATCTGCGGCAGATACATGAAGGAGCAGAATCTTTTGAAGGACAATACGATCGTAACCACGATCATGTCCAATTTCGGCCTTTACAAGGCACTGGATCAGGCCGGCATCCGCTATGAAAAGACCAGGGTCGGCGACCGCTATGTTTATGAGAACATGTCGGAGAACGGCTTCAGTCTCGGCGGAGAGCAGTCCGGTCATATTATATTCCTCAAAAACGCCACTACGGGAGACGGTATTCTGACTTCCATCAAGGTGATGGAGGTGCTTCTGGACAAAAAGCAGCCGCTCAGGACGCTCTGCGAGGGCTTCAGGATGTTCCCGCAGGTACTGAAAAATGTACGTGTGCAGGATAAGGAAACCGCGCAGCAGAATCCGGAGGTTCTCCGCGCAGTGGATGCAGTGTCCGCAGCGCTTGGCTCGGACGGCAGAATTCTCCTCCGCGCATCCGGCACAGAGCCGGTTGTGAGAGTCATGGTGGAAGCAGGCTCGACGGAAATATGTGAGAAATACGTGGACCAGGTCATAAGTGTTATGAAGGAACAGGGTCTTTTGCTAGGACAGGATTGACGGCGCCGCAGGGCATTTGTCAATCCGCAAAGCTGCAGAGAACCTGAATATAACACTTATGAGGAGGTTTTATTATGCTGAATTACCAGAGATACAGGAGATTTCCGGCATTTAAGTATCCGGAGAGAACATGGACGGAGCGGGAAATCACGGAAGCGCCGGTCTGGTGCTCTGTTGACTTGAGAGACGGAAACCAGGCACTGGTTGAGCCGATGTCGGTTGAGGAAAAAATTGAGTTTTTCAATATGCTTGTCAGGCTCGGCTTCAAGGAAATCGAAGTCGGTTTTCCTTCTGCCAGTCAGATCGAGTATGATTTTCTGCGTCAGCTGATCGAGCGCAGGCTGATCCCGGATGATGTTACCATCCAGGTTCTTGTGCAGTGCCGCGAGCAGCTCCTGGAAAGAACATTCGAATGCCTCAAGGGTCTTAAAAAGGCAATTGTCCATATTTATAATTCCACATCGGTACTGCAGAGAGATGTCGTTTTCCATAAAACCAAAGAGGAAATCATCGATATTGCGCTGACCGGTACGGAGCTTGTCAAGAGATATGAAAAAGAGTTTGACGGGAAGGTATTTCTGGAGTATTCGCCGGAGAGCTTTACCGGAACGGAGAGGGATTATGCGGCAGAGATCTGCAATTCCGTCCTTGAGGCATGGGGCGCATCCCCGGACCGGAAGGTGATCATCAATCTTCCGTCTACGGTTGAGATGAACACACCGAATGTCTATGCGGAT
>CAZPEW010000016.1:0-18936 GCA_964585695.1 uncultured Lachnospiraceae bacterium | reverse complement strand
CTCGGCGGAGAGCATGAAGCGTCCGAGCGCGGTGCTGTACAGGCTCGTGTCAGGCTGCACGGCATTGATCTCGCCGATCGGAACTGCGGTAAAGCAGATGATGACAACCGCCACACCGACAAACAGCAGTGCGGTTACCAGAAAACGGTTGGTCCATTTAATGACATCCGGTCCGCCGAGTGCAATCAGCGTACCGAGTATGACGCAGAAAACGCCGAGCACAGGCTTCCAGAAGCCGGGATCCAGCGTGAGCCCGAGGCCCGCGCAGAGGTTGATCATAGAAGTGGCAAACAGCTGCGAGTCAACCGCGTACCAGCCGAAATTGGCAAGACTGATTGCCGTTGCGAGGATTGCAACACCCTTGATACCAAGCACCGAACGCAGCCAGATCCAGAGATCTATACCGTAGCGGACAGCAAACAGAACAGGAATGCATTCGATCAGTATCCAGATAATATTGAAACAGAAAATATTGATCAGCATCTGTTTGAAGCTCAGATACTGTGCAACATATGCACCCTGTGTATAACACCAGGTCGCAATGGAAAAACCGCTCGTTGTAAGGAAAAGGTCCGTGAAGGAATACTGGCGCTCTTTGGAGAGCATCGGTACCACGCCGGTAACCGTCTCCTGCCGGATATAGTTTGCTTCCTTTGACATTATCTGATTACCCCCGTCATGCATAATATGATCAGTAAAAGACTTGCAGCAAACAGCACTGCAATTCCGGTGACATCCCCGCGCGTAATCCGCTCCGGGAATGTATAGCCCGGTGCGCCCATCTCGCCGAGCCTCTTTTCTGTTTCCTCGTAAATGACCTTTTCAATTTCCGATTTCTGTGTTTCCGCCATCATTTCCTCCTTCATCTCATGCCCCTTGGCTGTTTGCTGCTGCACTGCCGCGTCTCTGCTGCTTTTACAGGCCGGCCAGGTCCCGCTGTTTACCCCGCAGCGCTCTCATACATCCCGAGTGCGCGCCTGCTGTAGCTCTTTGTGTAACGATACCAGATATAAAGATATTCGCCGACGGTTTTGCCCACACTGTCCTGATAGATGGCCCAGACGAACCAGTAATAGGACAGGATGGCGACGTAGGCGAGGTAGTGCCGCAGTTCCGCCGGAGACGGTGTGTAGCCGAGGCAGCGGGCGATGATGCCGTCCGCCTCCTCCATCGTATAGTCCGCGCAGGAAATGAACGTGCCGAGATCGCAGGCCGGATCTGCCATGCCGGAATACTCCCAGTCGATCAAGTACATTTTGCCGTCCGGATTGACGAGGAAATTAGGATCATAGCAGTCGCCGTGGCAGAGACACTGCGGAATCCGGTCTGCATCCGTAAACCGGTGCAGCGCCTCGATGTCCCTGTGCATCAGCGCCAGATCCTCAAAATCCGTCCGCCCGCTCTCCGCGAGAGAGAGCTCGAACTTTCTGATGGCGCCCCAGATGTCAAACGCATACGGTGTCCGGATCCCTCCGGCGTGGAGTCTGCGGATGATGTCGAGTGCCTGTCCTACTTCCTTGTCATCATGATAGTTCAGTGTCCGGCAGTTCTCTATATAATAAGAAATCTTCCAGCCCTCATGCGGATCCATGTAGATGAATGTATCATCCAGACCAAGCTTCTTGGCCGCCTGCATGGAGGCCGCCTCGCTCTCCCGGTTGATGTAGACCTCTGTGCCGACACCCGGGTGACGGTAAACATACTTCTGCCCCCGGCAGCTGAAAAAGAAAGAAACATTCGTGAGCCCCGTTTTGATCGGATGGATGTCCGTGATCTCGCTGCTGCTGCAGGAGAGCACCTTCTCGATATTCGTAAAAATCTGCGAGTCTACATTGGTGATATAGCTCTTGTCAAAACCGCGCAGCTCGTCCAGCGAATCAAATTCCTTGACCTTGCCGCTGTCATAGCGGCGGATGCAGAGATCCAGCCTGTCGATGTAGCGCATGTAGAGATTCTCCCAAAGCTGCTCCTTGGTCTCCGGCGAGGCATATTCGCGCATGAGGATCTCCCGGAAGCGAATGCTGAATTCCTCCGAGAAATAAACATGTCCGAGCATGTACCAGGAGTCTGCGCCGCCGACCGTCACCTTTGTGATATGATCCGCGGCATCGGCTGTAATGCAGTACTCATCCGTCGGGCCGTCCGCATAAACCGCCGCGTAATAAGCATGATAGACATACGGCTCAAAAACATTCTCGACAAAATAATCATCCGAGGAACAGATATAGGTGTTGCCGAGGTCGTTAATGACCGGCATCAGCGTGGACGTGTTATTGTAGCGGTAGTAATCCTCGTTGATCACGATGCGGACGCCGAATTTCTCTGCCAGGTAGAACAGCTTCTCCTTCATATAGCCGACTACGACGATAATGTCGCTGATCCCGGCTTCCTGCAGCTGACGGATCTCCCGCTCAATCAGGATCTCGCCCTTCACGCGGAGGAGCGCCTTGGGCTTCTCATAGGAAAGCGGCGCAAAACGCGTACTCATCCCCGCCGCCATGATCACGGCATTGTGTACCTTGTAAGGTGCCAGCGCAGAGATCCCCTCCGCCGTGATTGTTTTATTCCGATACTGCACATACAGTGCATCAAACTTTTCCTTTGTCATGCTGACTGCCTCCTTGTTGTCCTGCCTTCTTCTGTACCCTCCCGGGATTTCCGGAAGATCCCTGATCGGGCTTCTCTCGACCCGGTTTTCTCTCGTCCCGGTTTTCTCTCGTCCCGGTTTTCTCTCTCGTCCCGGTTTTCTCTCATCAGACTTCTCTCATCGGGCTTCTCCAACAAATAGGGGTCGGCTCCCGAAGAAACCGACCCCTTTGTTTGAGTTAAACTTACTTCTTTACTTTCTTTCCGGAATCTTTCCCAGCATTCTTTTCCATATCGGTCTGTGTCATGGCATTTACCTTTTTGCGCAGGCCGGCAATCAGTCCCTTTTTCTCCTTCGGCTTCTCAATGACGCCGCCGCGGACAGACTGGATGGAGCGGATATACAGACCGGAAATGGTAACCTTGCACTCCTTCTTGACGGGAATGCTCTCATAGATGCCCGGATCCGCGATCATGGTCATGACCTTAGGTCCGATTTTTGCCTTGACTACCGGAATCTTCTGCAGCTTGAGATAGAATGGTGTCTGTGTCAGAATGGTATCCGGGAGAGCTGCTGCAACAGCCTCCTTGAGCTTAAGCTTTTTCTTATCAATCACCAGCATGGAGACGGACTGTGTATTGGCCTCGATCATGGTCTGCTGCTCAGCCTGCTGCTTCTGCATCTTTCTGCCGAGAAAATACATTACGATCAATAAAATAACCAGAATCGCGAGTATGACGAGCAGTACCGTGCCCAATACTCCCCAGTTGAATGCTAACATTGACATAGATAAATCCTCATCTTTCAAAGATTGCCCACCGCAGCCCCCTGCGGTAAACGAGCTTTAACAATAATACTATAAACAGCCTGCGTTTTCAACGTAAAAATACTGTCCGGCACGCGAATATCTGCGCCGCCAGCCCCGTCAGCCGAACGGCGAGACGGTGATCCTGAGCTCGCAGTCGGCCACCGGTGTGTCAAACTGCGTCATGCCGTACAGAAGAAGGATGTGCAGGATGCCGGTGCCGCGCTCCTCCGAGATCTCCACGCGCTCTGTCTTAAAGCCGAGCTTCATGGCGCCGGCCGGCGTCTGATAGTCAACCTGATGGTGCAGCCCTTTTTCATAACGGATCTGCTCCTGCTGCGCATGGTTTCTCGTCACGGTTACTGTATTTCTGATCCGGTCAATCTGCAGCTCGTTGTGAATGCTGTCGAGACTGAAGTTTACAATCGTACAGCCGTCCTGGCGCTCTCTGCGGAGCCCCGCAGCCGCATGCCGCAGCACCTCCGTGCTGCCGTCCACAGTCTGCAGTGTCTCCATCTCTATCTTTACTTTCATAAATTTCTCCATGATTCAAATGCTTCCGGGCACCGGATTTCCCTCCGCCGGATTTCCTTCCGCCGGATTCCCTCCGTCTGCATTCCGATAATAAAAGTGCCTCGCCGTATGGGGACGAGGCACTCGGAACTTAGTTCAAAAAAGGATGAAGGAAAGGAAATATTGCGTACATTTATTATGGTTCTATAGTACCACAGCCCCCGCCGGAATGTGTGAACGTTCTTTAAATAAAAAGTTATGAAATTCTTAATTCAGCTGTCAGAATAAGTTCCGCATTTTATCCTGCAAAGCCCGGGCGCCGGGATGCAGTGTCGATCAGATCCTGGATCAGCGTCTTTTTGCTGATGCCCTCTGCCTCCCACAGCATCGGATACATGGAAATGGCCGTAAAGCCCGGCAGTGTATTCAGTTCGTTAAAGACAGGGCCGTCTTTTGTCAGGAAAAAGTCGACTCTGGCAAGACCGTAGCCGTCCACCGCATTAAAGACTGCCTTGGCAGCGGTACGGATCTGCTCCTTGTGATGCGGATCGATATCCGGATCAGTGTCTGTCTCGGACTGCGGGTTGTTGTACTTTGCATCATAATCATAGAAGTCAGCAGCTGCAAGGATCTCGCCGACGCCGGATGCCTTGATGACACCGTCAGCACCGCGGAAAACGGCACATTCGACCTCACGGCCGACGATGGTCTCCTCAACGAGGATCTTGCGGTCCACCTCGTATGCCTTGCGGAGTCCGCTCATGAGCTCCTCCCGGTTATGCGCCTTGGTCACGCCGCAGCTCGAGCCGGCATTCGACGGCTTGACAAATACCGGATACGCGAATGCTTTTTCCACGCGGTTTACGCAGTCATCCATATTGTCGATCTGGCTGCCGACAACCGCCACATACTTGGCCTGGCGTACGCCGACCTTCTGGAGCGGACCCGCCGCAATGATCTTGGTGTAGAGCTTGTCCATGGAAACAGCGCTTGCAAGCACGCCGCAGCCGACATAAGGGATCTGCGCAAGCTCAAAGAGTCCCTGGATCGTGCCGTCCTCGCCGTTCTTGCCGTGCAGCGCCGGGAAAATCACATCGATCCTGATCAGACTGCATTCCGCATCCGCATCAGAGCAGCAGCAGCCGTCCGCAGAATCTCCGCAATTGCAGCCGTCCGCAGAATCCCCGCAATTACAACCGTCCGCAGAATCTCCACAATTGCAGCCGTCCGCATTCCCGTCAGAGGAATTGCCGCAGCCTTCTCCTGACTCATCGATAATGAGGAGAGACTTGAGCTCTGTGTCCGGCAGGAGCATTGCTCTGACCTTGGACTGATACCAGCTGCCGTCCTCCACGGACGCAACGGAATCCACGAGGAGCCATCTGCCCTCCTTGGTGATGCCGACCAGCAGAACATCATACAGCTCCGGATCCACGTTTTTTACAATGTTTACAACTGATTTGCAGGAAATTTCGTGCTCTGTTGAGCGCCCGCCGAAAATGGCAAGCAGTGTTTTTTTCATAAACTTATTTTCTCCTTCATTTAACCTGTTTTCTTCTGAATTTAATATCCGCAGCCGGTAAAGCCGGCCTGCGGCCGGAACCGGCTCTTACTTCATCCACTCTGTATCGCCCTTTGTGAGCTTGAAGAGCAGATTTTTCTTACGGTTGAAGATTGTGACAAGAATTTTGATTTCTTCCGGTGTCCGGTTGCTGGACATCAGCACCTGGGTGAGCTCCTCATCGGTCAGAAGCTTGTCCAGGTCAACCATGGCCGGATCCTTGACAAGCAGGAGGAGGCCGGCTTCATTCGCTGCAAAGCTGTCGACCGGAATGTTTTTAAGCTCCAGGCTGCCTCTTGTCATATCCAGATCATAGAACATACTGTTGCCGGAGTCAAAGATCGGCGCCATCTTTACGTATCTGAGCGTATTGGAATCGCGCAGGACGCCGAAGTTCTCATAGCTGCGGTCGGTGTTTGTGATGACAAAGTCGGTGAGCAGCATGTAGTCCATAAAGGCTGTCACTTCCTCCCGCTCAAGTCCGCCCTCCACACAGGCTTCCACAAAGCTGTCATAATCCGTTACACCCGGCTTCTTTGCAGAAATCAGCAGATCTCTCGCCGGAATGAATTCCAGTTCCTCGCTTGTGAATGCCTCGGAGCTTACGCCGAGCTGCTTGCCGTGGCCGTAATCTATGGTATAGAACTGATAGTCCACAAAGTCAAATTTACTTTGTTTGCGGTGAATGTACGCGGCAACGACTTCATTGAAGATCTGCTGCGTGCTTCCGTTCCTGCTGCCCTTGACGAGATACCGTCTGCCGCCGTCCACGCAGATCCAGGCCTTCGGCACATCGCCTCTGGTGGATGCCGACGGGAAGCGCACATCAAAGTTGCGGAAATCAATCATGGTGTCGATCCCCGCGAACTGGCTCGCACCTACAACATCATCAAAGTCATTCCGGAAAAGGCTGACTTCCTTCCATGTATAGGCCGTATTTGCCGGCTTCAGCCAGTAGCAGTCTGTCATGCTCAGTCCCAGTGTCCTGACGAGATACGCCTGCGGTGTCAGGAATCCGATGTGATCCAGCACCTTGCTGATATTCCCCTGGGTGATCGGTACGGCTCTCCGCTGCCACCATGCCTTGAGTCCGGCATCCGGCCCGTCTGTCCCGACCGGGAGCAGCTCGCGGATAAATACCTGCGATATCGTAATGATGCTGCCGGTTACCGGCTCAAGCACCACTGCCGCCACGCGGTCATCCTTATGCATCAGAATATACGGAAGCTCATCCGACGGATTAAGATTAAAGACCATCGGTGCCGTCTCCAGACTGCTGACCATGCTTCTGTCCTTCTCCCCGCTCGTAATATCATGGATTTCCGATGGCTTCAGCGCCGAGAGATCCACCGGAGAAATCAGATCCTCCATGGAACAGTCCAGCGCGTTGCTCATTTTTAAGATTGTTTCTGCCTTTGCAGACGCAAGATCCTTGTGTCCCTGCTCATAATCCTGGATGGAACGGAACGACACATCCGTCAGATCCGCCAGCTCCTTCCGGCTGAGCCCCTTTAATTCACGCAATGTTTTCAGATTCATACTCATACTTTCACGCCCCTGCATTCTGTAAATTCTGTGCTGTCCTACGCCAAAAGACGCACTTTGTTTCTTAAGTATCAGCATACGCTGATCAACGTATGCTGTCAACGCGCAGGTTTTAACAAATTTCTTACGAATTTCCTATGCAAAAAGAAAGGCCGCGCCTCTGCCGGTTTACAGTCCGGCAAAGCGCAGCCCTCCGCAATATTTTTACAGCCACTCAGTTTGCAATAATATAGTTTCCGTTGCTCACAATGACATCGGTTGCCTCGTTGCAGATGACGGTAACCTCTCCCAGTTCATAGAATTTGCAGAGCGTCGTGATCCCGCTCTTGCTGCTGTCCGTAAGCACATAGGTCTCGGTGGAATTGTTCTTTACGATCTTTTTCTTTTCCGCCTCACGGATATCCGGCGTGTTAAATCCGGCTATTGCGGATATGCCGCTGGTACCGACAAATGCCTTGTCAAAATAGCAGGTACGGAGGAAATTATTGGTTGCCGTCCCCACAACCGAGGCTGTGGAAATCTTGACCTCTCCGCCCGCCATGATGCAGTGTGCACTGCGGTCATCAATGTTGTTTTCCTGCATGGCCTGCAGCACAAGGAGATTGGTCGTCACAACAGTAATCTGTCTGTCCTTCAGGTATTTGATCATCCTGAGGACCGTACTGCCGGCATCCAGATAAATAGCTTCTCCGTCCTTGACAAGCGATGCGGCATAGCGCGCGATCTTTTCCTTCTCGCTGACATTCGTGATGGTCTTTGAATTGACGGGCGTATCAAAAGAGCCTTTTTTAAGGCAGGCACCGCCGCCCTTCAGCATGGTGATCTGGCCTTCCGCTTCCAGCGTTTTCAGATCCCGCCGGATTGTGGATTCTGACACGTTCTGCAGTTCTCTGCAGAAATCATCCAGAGAAACAATTTCCGTCTGTTCCAGCAGACGCAGCATCTGCAGCCTTCTCTCATAGGGAATCATTGGTTCACCTCCTGCAATACATCATGCTGCTATTTTATTTCATCTCTGCATCCATGTCAAATTTTTTCATATAATTCCATTGCTTCTTTCAACGTCGGCATGGAATCCTGTGCTCCCAGCTTCTGCACGGTAAGTGCACTGCAGCAGGTTGCAAATCTGCCTGCTTCAAAATAGTCATATCCGCTCTTAAGCGCATATGCGAATGCTCCCATGTACGAGTCTCCTGCACCGGTTGTTTCAATTGCATGAACCTTTAAAGACGGTATAAATTCCGTACGTGTGCCGTCGGAAAGAACCGATCCCAGTGCTCCCAGCGTCAGGATCCATTTATTATGGTAGCGGCTGCAGAAATTCAAAGCCGCTGCTTCTGCCTGCGCGCGGGTTTCAATTTTGTATCCGCAGTAGAAAGCCGCCTCAACCTCGTTGACTGCAACGACATCGCAGAGCGAGAGTGTTTCATCCGGAACCGGTGAAGCAGGTGCTGCATTCAGGAGAACCTGACAGCCCTCTCTCTTTGCCGCTTCCATGGCATATGCATTGACATCCGCCGGGATTTCCATCTGGAAAACAGCGGCACTGCTCTCGCGGAGGAGCGGAAGCGCTGCATCGATATCTGCTTTTCTGATTTCATAGTTTGCGCCTCTTACGATGGTTGCATAGACGCTGCCGTCATTGAGTGCCTGCACGACGCCCATGCCGGTATTGGCATCACAGCGGCGGATATGCGATACATCCACCCCGTACTGTTCTGCAGTCCGGATCAGCTGCTCTCCCATGGCATCTCTGCCGACGCATCCCACCATGGCAGTATGTACGGCAAGCTTTGCCGCCTGGACTGCCTGGTTTGCGCCCTTTCCGCCGGCGGAGAATGCTGCTGCATCTGCAGTCAGCGTCTCTCCCTTCTGCGGGAGCTTTCCGATTTTTAAAATGATATCATAATTCAGACTTCCGATTACCGTTATTTTGTCTCTCATTGATCTGATCCTTTTCCAATACCTGCCTGCCGACTGTCAGCGCAGCTTATCCGTTCTTTCTTCTTGCCATGAATGCCATCAGATCCTGCTGGATGAATTCAAAATAAGAAGCTACGATAATAATAATACCGGTTACTACAAACTGCCAGAAGGAATCAACATTGATGACAACCATGCCGACCTTGAGGACTGCAAGCATCAGTGCGCCGATAAAAGTTCCGAACGCAGTTCCCTTGCCGCCTGCCATTCTGGTTCCGCCGATTGCTGCTGCAGCGATGGCATTTGTCTCATATCCTGAACCGGCGGTGGACTCTGCAGAGCCAAGGCTTGCAAGCATTACAAGACCTGCTGCTGCCGCACAGACGCCGCAGATGATATAGGCAATGTACTTTGTCTTGTTTACATTAACGCCGGAGAGCTTTGCTGCTTCCTCATTGCCGCCGATTGCATAGAGATAATCTCCGATTTTTCTTTTGGAGAGAATAACATAGGCAATGATAAAAATGACGATCATAACAAGCATATAATAGCGGATACCGCCCGGCATTTTTCCGTTAAAGATATTCCGGAAGCTGTCCGGTACGTTGGTGACCGGCTTTCCGCCCGTAACGACGTACGCAATACCACGATACAGGCTCATCGTACCCAGTGTTGCGATGAAAGGCTGCAGCTTCAGGTTTGCGATCAGGAAGCCGTTGAACGCTCCCAGCAGTGCACCGATGATAAGTCCTGCGATAATGGCGATGACCGGATTGATACCGCCCACAGTCAGTGATGCGACTGCGATGCCGACGATTGCAAATGTACAGCCGATGGAAAGATCAATGCCTCCCGTAATGATGGTAAACATCATGCCGACTGCGAGGATACTGTTCAGAGCCATCTGCTGCAGTACCGTCAGGAAATTCTTCCATGTGAGGAAGTTGGAATTCATAATGGTAAAAATTGCACCCATGGCAATGGTGGCCGCAAATACAACCAGCTCTCTTTTATATTTTGTTATGATCTGTTTCATTTCTCCACTCCTCCGATTGCATAGTCAAGCATCCTGTCTTCGTTATAATCCTCTCCGCGCTTCAGTTCCGCGGTTTTCCTGCCTTCACTCATAATAATGATACGGTCGCTGATACCCATGACCTCCGGGAGCTCCGAAGAAACCACAATCAGGCTCTTGCCCTGTGCAACCATTTCCTCCATGAGTCTGTAAATCTCTGCCTTTGCAGCAACATCAACGCCCTTGGTCGGTTCATCAAAGATAATGATATTTGCAGAGGTGGACATCCATCTTGCAAGGATGACCTTCTGCTGATTTCCGCCGGACATGTTTCTTGTCAGGTAATCAACCCGTCTCGGATGCACATCCATTTCCTCAAAATAGCGTTCCGCATTCTTGATCTTTTTATTCTCATCCGTGAATCCGTTTGTCAGATATTTTTCCAGACTGGAAATAGCCACGTTTTCATAATTGGAAGAAAGTGAGAGGAAACCCTGTGTCTTGCGGTCCTCCGGGATCAGTCCGATACCGTTTTTCAGTGCCTTAGTGGTGTTCCAGCTGCCGCTGATTTCTTTCCCGTTCAGGATGACCGTCCCCGATGTCCTGCGGTCTGCACCGTAGATTGCCCGCATGACCTCTGTTCTGCCGGCTCCGACGAGTCCAAAGAAACCGAGGATCTCGCCCTTGTGGAGCTCGAAGCTGATATCGTTGAACTTGCCGCTCTCCGAGAGATGCTCCACCTTAAGCACAATCTCTTCTGTCGCCATGCAAGGCTTCATTCTGGAAGCGACTGCGGCAACGGATCTTCCGACCATTTCATGAATCAGCTGCTCCCGGCTGGTATCCGCAACCTGCAGCGTTGTGATATATTCGCCGTCTCTCAGGATTGTCGCACGGTCGCAGATCTGGAAGATTTCTTCCAGGCGGTGGCTTACATAAAGGATGGTAACACCGGATGCCTTGAGTTTCCGGATAACCTCAAACAGCGACTCTGTTTCCTTCAGGGTAAGCGATGCCGTCGGCTCATCAAGAGAAATAATCGTCGAATGATGATACAGCGCTCTTGCTATGGCAAGCATCTGGGTCTGTCCGGAGGTGAGTGTACTCACCAGATCCGAGGAGGCGAAATTGCAGTTCAGTTCCCTGAGGATTTCATCCACGTCATGATTCATCGTCTTAAAGTCGATCATGCCGCTCTTTGTCAGCGGTTCATATCCCAGCGTGACATTCTGTCCCACTGTCAGGTCCCGCACAACCATGGTCTCCTGATGCACCTTGGAAATCCTGCCTTCTACAATTGCCTGGTTAGGCGTCTGAAAGTGAACCTTCTGTCCATGCAGGATTACATCCCCTTCATACTCCGGATAAACGCCATGCAGGATATTCAGGAGCGTGGATTTTCCGGCACCATTCTCACCGAGAAGTGCATGCACTTCACCCTCCTCAACGGAAAAGCTGATATCCTTGAGAACATGGGCACCCGGGAAGTATTTGTTGATTTTAATAAATTCAAGCGCCTTGGCCAATTTTCTTCCTCCTCTTTCTAAGAATGGCACATGAACGAAGACTGTTCATGTGCCATATTCAGATCTCTTCGTTTACATTTACCCTACTACATACTTTGTATCTGTCCAGTTAATGATATCCTTGGCATCCTTATTGACATTGTCAGAATCAATCAGAGCCTGCGGTGTGGAAACCACATGAGGCATTTCCTGTCCTGCAAGAACACGGAGTGTGCACTCTGTAGCAACCTGTGACATATAATACGGGAATGAATCTACGGTTGCATCCAGTTTGCCTGCCTTGATGGAATCATAAGCTTCGCCGATGCCGTCAACGCCGACTACAAGGATATCGGAATTTGCATCTGCAACAGCTTCTACTACGCCGAGAGCCATATCATCGTTATTGCAGAAGATTGCCTTTAAATCCGGATACTGCTGAATCCATGTTGCTGCAAGCTCTTTTGCCTTCTGGCGGTCCCAGTCAGCATTCTGCTCTGCAACGATGTTGAGCTTTGAATTGTTTGTCTTGATCCAGTCCTCAAATCCGGCTGTTCTTTCACGTGCTGCGAATGCCTTTGCCATACCGATTACAACGGCTACATCGCCTGTATCATTCAGCTTCTTGGAAACCCATTCTGCTGCGAGCTGGCCGTTCTGATAAGCATTCGGTCCTACATAGTAATCTGCAATGGAAATCAGTCCGTCGTTTACATTGACAACAGGAATCTTGGCATCCTGTGCATTCTCAACTGCACTTGTCAGGTTGGAGTCAGAAATCGGGCTTACCATAATGGCATTGGAACCCTGGTTTACTGCATTCTCTGTCATTGTCTGCTGGCCTGTCTCATCACCCTCATCTGTGGTGGAGTCGATCTGGATTGCCACATCGGAGCCGGCTGCTTTTACATTCTCTGCTGCCTTCTCATAGCCCTTCTGCAGTGTTCTCCAGAACTCATTGGAAGAGGACTTCATAATGGCATTCAGCTTTAATCCCTTGGCTACCTTGACTTCATCTCCGTTTTTCTTTCTGACTTCCTCAATGGTCATTGCACTTGTATCCTTATCAGGGTTGAACTCGCCAGCTGCCTGTGTCTCTGCTGCAGTTGTCTCTGCCTTGGATGCTGCTGCGGTTGTTGCCGCTTCTGTCTCTGCTGCCTTTGTTGCAGCGGCCTCAGAAGCTGCTGCTGATGCAGCTGCAGTTGCTGCTGCGGTTGTTGCTGTTGATGCGGAGGATCCGCATGCTGCAAGACCCATCATCATGGTTCCTGCAAGGACAATTGCCAGTGCTCTTTTTCTCATAACATCTTCTCCTTTAAAATAGTTGATTGGTTTCTATAAATCTACCGAAGCATGTCTAATACGAGCTTGTGTGCTCCCACACCGTCCTGCTCCGATATGACTTTTGATATGTGCTCCATCCCCAATGTGTCGACCAGCCCGGAAATCTTTTCAAAGGAGTCGATATTCGACTGTGTTTCCCTTGCTGCGTCCTCTCTGATCGGGAAGGTGTCAAAAAATACCACGCCATCATACTGGTATTTCTTAAGGTAGTAAACAAATTCTGCTGCCTGTGCGATATTGACGGAAGCAAAAATCATGCCGCTGTCCATCTGTGCATAGCCGTCATTCATATGCAGGCCGAAAAGTTTGTGCATGGAAGCTGCCAGTGCCAGTCCGTAAGCCGGGCTGTCATGCTTCATCAGCATGTGGCAGAAATCAAGGGTGCAGCCGACATTCGCGCGGTCGATCTCGCGGATCATCAGAAGTGTCATCCCGACGCTGTCCAGTGCCGAATAATTCCTCGGCTCAAATGGCTTGTACTCAATGCTGATCTTCAAGTCCGGCGCATAATCTGCGATCTCCCGGACCGCATCCAGAATCATGTTCCAGGCTCTCTCATAATCCAGCTGGAACGGATAGTCAAACCCGTCATTTTCCAGCCAGAGTGTAATCACAGAACCGCCCAGTGTGCGGCATACCTCACATGCTTCCTTGGCCATGTCGATCGAGCGTCTCCGGAGCGTCTCATCCGGATTTGTGAACTCTCCGTTGATGAAGTCGCCTCTCCAGCGCACCGCCAGACCGTTCAGCTTAAGGTCGCCCATCGCTTTTCTGATTTCGTTTATATCATATCCCTGTATATGTTCCGGATAATTCAGTTCAAGGTGTGTAATCCCGTGCATCTTTTTATAAGCACTGATCGCATCAAATACATTCTGTCCCTTTAAAATAAAGGAATTCATTCTGCCTGCGTAATTCATGAGCACCTCTCTTTGATCGTGACTTTGTTTGAAACGAATTTGTTCTTTCCTTTTCAAATAATTTCATTTCATGTCACAAATCTAGCACTCATTTCATTTTTTGTCAATTAATTTGTGTAAATATGCCATATTATACAATTATATGATTATTTTTTGTAACTTTTGGCGGTTAGTCATGTCAAATATTTCTATTTTCATTCATTAAGATGAAATTTTATGAAATCAGTCTGCAGAAGCGCCATCTGCCGGAGAACCGTCCCCCGAGAGGCAGGACAGCTGCTGTGTCTCCTCGATTTCTCTGATCATATCTACCCTGACCTGATGCCGGCCGCCCTCATAGCTCGCATGCAGCCATTCATCTACAATCATTTTTGCCGTTTCAATTCCGATCACTCTTGCACCGAATGCAATAATATTCGTATTGTTGTGCTGTTTGGAGAGCTTTGCCGAATACGGCTCGCTGCAGACACAGGCGCGGATGCCCCGGACTTTATTTGCCGCAAGACTGATGCCGACACCTGTCCCGCAGATCAGCACGCCCCCGTCAACAGCACCGGATGCCACCATCTCAGCAACTTTATACCCGTAGACCGGATAATTGCACCGCTCCGTGCTGTCCGTCCCGACATTGATCACTTCAATTCCCTGCTCCTCGAGATACTTCCGGATTTCATTTTTCATTTCCACTGCCACGTGGTCATTTCCGATTGCCAGTCTCATTTCTTTTTCCTTTCCTGATGCTGATTTACAGATAGGCCGGATTCTGCATTCGCTTTCCGGCATAAACAGCTGCGCCGATGGTTCCGTTTATCTGGTCCGGCCGCGAATACAGTATCCGCAGATTTTCTGCCGGATATGGCTTCCTCGCATAGCGGCGGATTTCTTCTTCCATCTCTCCGGTCGGGAAGTCCTCCATTGACAGCAGACCTCCGCCGATCACGATGGCATCCGGATCCAGCAGATTGATTTCCAGTGCGGCTGTCTGCGCCATGGCCGTGACAAAATCCTTTAATTCCGGAGATGTTCCGTGCCTCGTAAACAGTTCACCGACCTCCGTCTCCGGAAAACATGTGCTGCGGATCTGCTGCAGTGCGCTGCCCGAAGCTATGGTTTCCAGGCAGCCGGTATTGCCGCAGTTGCAGACGCGATGATTGCCGTATACCGGCACATGCCCGAGTTCAGCCGCAACACCGTTATGTCCGTACAGCATTTTCCCGCCGATCATGATCGCATTGCCGATTCCTGTCCCGAAATAAATACCGGCAATCGTGTCGCAGTTCTCCAGCTGCAGATCCATCACATCATACAGCAGCAGATTGTTTACATCCCGGTTTATAAAAACAGGAATTCCGAGTTCAGCCGCAAGATCCGCCGCTGCAGTGCAGTGATCCGGAATACAGTCAATATTCGGCGTCTGCAGAACCACGGTATGTGCACGGTTGATGGTCGAAGGAAATCCGATCGACACCGCCTGCGGAAGCTCCCCGCCGGAATTTCTCCGGCAGTATTCCCATATGCATCTGCCGAGATTCTCAGCTGTCGTCCCCGCCCCGGTCAGAACTTCCTGCGTGTTCAGCAGCTCGAATGCAGCTGCCCGGTACTGCCCGTCTACAAGCGCGAGCCGTATATGGGTGCCGCCGATATCAATTCCCAGACAGCAGCTGTCCTTTTCCTTCTCTGAGATTGCTGATGTCCTCATAGTTCCTCCCTCATATCTCTCCTTATATTTCTCATCCCTCTTTATATTTCTCCTTATATCCCGCTTCATATCCAGTCTTATACTCCGCTTTATATCCGGATTTTCATCTGACTGCATATCTGACTTTATATCCGGATTCTCATCTGACTGCATATCTGACTTTATATCCGGATTCAGACTGCTTCACCGGTTTCCCGGGTAAAAATTTCCTTCATTTTGCAGCATGCCTTTCTGAGATCCGGATCCAGTCTGAAAAGTCCCGTATTTCCCATCACATAGGCCTCTGCTCCCGCTGCATGCAGCTTCCGGAATGATTCCTCATTGCAGCTGCCGTCAATCAGAATCTTATAATGCCAGCCGTTTTCCTCCCGCAGTCTCCTGGCCTCAGTGATCTTATCCAGCATCTCCTCGATAAAAGACTGTCCGGAATATCCGACATCCACACACATGATTGTCAGCACATCTATGCGGCTCAGATAATGCCTGCAGTAAGAAAGCGGTGTTGCAGGGTTCAGGGTAACTCCTGTCCGGCAGCCCGCCGCCTTGATCATATTCAGTGTACGGAAAGCATCTGCATTGATCGTCTCCGCATGCGGACTGATCACAGAAGCGCCAGCCCTGGCGCAGGCTTCTATCCAGTCATTCGGATTGGTTGTCATGAGATGCACGTCAATCGGCTTTGTTGTAAGCTTTGCGCACGCCTTGATAAAATCCGGTCCCAGCGTAATGTTTTTGCAGAAATGGCCATCCATAATATCAATATGGTATCCGTCCGCATTTTGATTCAGTATTTCAATCTGCTCGCTGATATGCAGATAATCCATGCACATCAGACTTACCGTAAACTCTGATTTCATATTCTGTCCTCGCTCATTTCCACAGTCTCCTCCGCCGGTATCAGCACCGGATCCACCATCCGGCCGGTACAGCTATACGGTATGGAGACCTGCTGTTAAAATTGAGTAATCGTTTTCTCACAAGGCACAGGATAACTTGTGCACAAATTATTGTCAATATTTCTTTTTAATTTTCAGCACTATGTAGAGAAAACGTTTACTCATTCGTGCATATTTACAACACATCCGCCGTATACCAGTCATATGCCAGTCGTATGCCAGTCGTATGCCAGCCTTGCATAACTGCAGAAGCGCAAAAAAAGAAGCATACACTTTCCGGATTTCCCGGAAAATATATGCTTTGCAGAACTGCAGCCTTTTTATCTCACAAGGTGCGGATCTGTTGATGCTCTTTTTGAAACAGAAACCGGAATCAGGTAATGATGCTCCTGCAGTTCCCCGCCGCGGATGACCCTGAGCAGCAGTTCCGTTGACAGCTCTGCCATTTTTTCAACATCCTGATGCACGCTGGTGATGCCCGGCCCGATGGCAGCCGCAAAAGGTGTGTCATCAAACCCCGTCACCATACAGTCCTCCGGTATGCGGATATTTTTTTCCCGGAGGGCAATCACTGCTCCGGCTGCGAGCGTATCCGTAGTACAGACTACCGCATCGAACCGGCTCCCGGATGCAATCAGGCCGCGCATCTCAGCATTCGCAGCCTGCATGGAAACCTCCGGCAGGTTAACGCAGAGTGCGCTGTCCTCCTCCAGGCCCGCTTCTCTTAATGCTCTCTGGTAGCCATGATAACGATTGCTCTGGTTCCGGTCATGGGCAATGCTTTTAAGGATTGCAATCCTGCGGCAGCCTGATGAAATCAGCTCCTTTGTGACAAGATATCCGCCCTCCTCATTATCCGACTCAATAATAACCGCTTCCGTACCGGCGGCTGTCTCCGCAGATTCTGCTGCATTGATTACCGCAGCAGGACGGTCTACGTAAATCACAGGTATACTGGAAATCGCCGGGTAATCATTCATCCCGGACAAAAGGATAATGCCGGCAACCTTCTGTGCTGCAAGGCTCTCCACATGACGTTTCTCCAGCATCCCGGACTCGGTGGTGTTGCAGATCATGCAGCTGTAGCCCTCCCTGAAAAGGCGCATCTCAATACTGAGCACCAGCCCGGCAAAATGCGGGTTTGTGATGTCCGGCACAATAACGCCGACCACCATCGTCCGGTTCTGACGCAGGCCCTTGGCGCTGACATCGGGAATGTACTTTTCCCTCTCAATGACGGCGCGGACGCGTTCTTCCGTTTCTCTCGAATACCGGCCGTTCTGATTTATGACGCGGGATACTGTTGCTGCGGAAACACCTGCCATGCGTGCAATATCCTTGATCCCTATACCGCCTTCCATAGACCTCCTTTTATGATAAAAATCTCCCAGCCGATTTGGATGGGAGACTTCCTGATAGTTAAACTTGCGGTTGCCGATTACTTGGTCTGTGTCTCCGGCTTTTCAATCTGCGCGATGGCAGCCTTCTGCATCGGAATACGGCAGTTCTTGTTGCTTCCGAATTCAACGATAACCGTGTCCTCTGTGATGTCAATGATGACGCCATAGAATCCTGAGGTTGTCAGAACGGTGTCTCCTACTGCGATGGACTTGAGGAGCGCTTCCTGCTTCTTCTTTTCCTTCTGCTGCGGACGAATGCCAATAAAGTAGAACATTGCAATGATGGCAATGACATATACAACCAAACCCATTGTGCTCATGAATCAATCCTCCTGAAATATAAACAGTTTTATACATCTAAGGCTAGATTCTATCATATGGAGACTGAAATATCCAGCTAATTCTTTCATCACTGTAAGCTTTCTGACTATTCCGCGGCGGAAACCGTAAATGCTTCGTAACATACGCTTTTTCCGCTTTATGCTATGATAAATCTAATCTATTACCGGCAGCCGCACGGGGCTGTTCAGGCAGACTGCCGGAAGTCACAGGAAAGCCCGGAGGAATTTTTATGAAAAAATCTACACTTTTGCTGACTGCGGTGCTTGCACTTACGATCAGCGCGCCGGCATTCGCCGGACAATGGCAGCAGAATGCGAACGGCTGGTGGTATCAGAATGACGACGGCTCCTATCCTAAATCCGCCTGGGCATGGCTGGACGGCAACAAAGACGGCGCTTATGAATGCTACTGCTTCAACGCTGACGGCTATCTTTACACCAGCACAATCACTCCGGACAGCTATGCGGTAGGCGCAGACGGCGCCTGGGCTGACCACAATGTCACCGTAAGCCGGCATTTCTTCGGCAGCGTTCCTCCGGTAACCGCCATAGCATCCTTCGCGAATGCCTCTTCCGGCAGCTCTTCTTCAGGTGATACGCCTGCAGCCGCAGATGGGAGCATCGTCAGCAGCAAAACAGGCAGCTTCACGCTCGGAAAACCGGCAAAAAAATCATCAAAAAGTGCCTCGACCAGCAGCTCATCAGGAAATGCAGGTTCTGCAGGCAGCGGCTCATCAGGAAACACAGGTTCTGCTGGCAGCGGCTCATCAGGAAATGCAGGTTCTGCTGGCAGCAGCTCATCAGGAAATGCAGGTTCTGCTGGCAGTGGCTCATCTGACAAGACAGAACCGACGGCAGTTAACAAAACAAACAAAGAGAAAG
>CAZPEW010000015.1:0-20425 GCA_964585695.1 uncultured Lachnospiraceae bacterium | reverse complement strand
AAAATGGCGTATCACCAATTGGGAATTAACCTTTCGGAGGAAGAAATCAAAAAAGAAGCCGCTGCTTTGATAGAGGCAGTTTACCGTAAAGAAAACGCCGGAACGGAAGCATTTGAAAGGAATACCGCAGAAACAGAAGAATATGCAGAAACTGTGCATGCTGCGGCCATGCAGGAAGCGGAGGATTTCCTGAAACCGCTGCAGCTGAGATGTGAGGAAGCATTCGCGCACTATCTTGAGAAAGCAGGCCGGATCCCGGTGGCCATTGATTATCTGGCACATCCGCGGCCGCTCGGACTTGCGAGGATACTGCTGCAGCACGGAATTCCGGTTTCCATTGTTTATCTGGATGTCATTTCGCCGGAGGAAAAAGCGGATTTCGACTGGCTTAAGGCGAATGCAGCCGGACTGCTTCTGCAGTCTACAAATCATGTGAAATCGCGCGTTCTTAAGAGAGGCGGGGAAAAAGTTCTATGCATCGGCCCAAAGAGTGCATATTTCCAGAATTCACCGTATTTCGTGAATATGATTGAGAATGACGGTAACTGGGGCTGTGACGGGATCCTGCACCTCCTGGAGAAAATGGAGGAAGCGCTGGATCATCCAAAAGATACAAAAGGAACCGTCACGCGGAAGGGACTCGGAATGGAGACGGTATTATGAGAGAAAGCTATCGGATAACGCCGGTCTACACGGGAGATGTTTCCGGAGTCTGCTCCGCACTTTACGAGCTTGGGGGCATGGTCGTAATTGAGGATCCGTCCGGCTGCAATTCTACCTACAACACGCATGATGAGGTGCGGTGGTATGACCGGGAGAGCCTGATCTTTATCAGCGGGCTGAATGAACGGGATGCGGTTCTCGGCAATGATGAGAAACTGATACGGGATACTGTCGAAGCTGCAGAATCGCTGCATCCTGCTTTTATTGCTTTCTGCAATTCACCGGTTCCGTTCCTTACAGGGCGGGACTATAAGAGCATTGCACGTATTACGGAAAAAAGAACAGGCATTCCCAGCTTTTATGTGCCGACCAACGGCATGCATGACTATGTATACGGCGCGCAGAATGCCTATCTTTCTTTTGCGGAAAAGATGCTTCCGGCACATCCCTGCGCGCTTAAGGTGCCGGGAACACGTATCAACCTGCTGGGACTTACTCCGCTGGATTTTGCAGACGGGAATACCGTTCCGGATTTAAAACGGCTGCTTTCCCAAAACGGTTTTACGGTAAATGCATCTTTTTCTATGAATACCTCTCTCGAGGAGGTAAAAACCTGGCGCAATGCCGCTGCAAATCTGGTGCTTTCAAGTACGGCGCTGCCGCTTGCAGAATATTTTGAAAAGAGCTGCGGTATGCCGTTTACGGCAGGATGTCCGGTGCCGGGACTGGAGCAGGAAGTATTCGCATCTCTCCTGAAAGCTGCCAGAACCGGTGTTTCCTCGTATCCCTGCATGGATGCCAGAAAAAAATACGGCAGAGAAAAGCCGGAGTCTGCCGGAGACAAGGTATGCCTGATCGGAGAGCCGGTTTTTATGTGCTCGCTGGCAGCAGCCATGGAAAAAGAGAGGGAGACATCCGGTAAGGAAAAGAAGCACGAAATGTATGAAGCCGGCTGCATATCAGTTTATCTGCCGCTGGAAGGGGGCGGAAAGCTGCTGCTTCCTGCGCTGGGAGATCGTCGTGTATACGGAGAAGAGGAAATTGAAGAAGCCTTTTCAGGTGCTTCTGTTATTTACGGTGATCCTTATTATCGTGTACTTGCCCCGGAGAAGGCCGTATTCCGGCCGGTTCCGCATCTGGCTTTTTCCGGACGTATTTATTTAAAGGATATCAGGAATCCTTTCAGGAGAAAAGAGGAAGAAAATGGGATTGAATGAGACACCGTCAGCTGAAAGAGTGCATATCGGATTTTTCGGAAAAAGGAATGCCGGAAAATCCAGTGTCGTAAACCGTGTTACAGAGCAGGAACTCTCTGTAGTATCTGATGTAAAGGGAACCACAACAGATCCTGTGAAAAAGGCGATGGAGCTTCTGCCGATCGGTCCGGTTGTGATCATAGATACACCTGGCTATGATGATACCGGCGCACTGGGTGAGAAACGGGTCAGAAAGACAAAGGAAATACTGAACCGTACAGATGCTGCGGTTCTGGTTATAGATGCCCTTGAAGGCCGCAGTTCAGCAGATGATGAGCTGATCAGCCTGTTTGAAAAGAAGGAAATTCCTTATGTGATCGCCTGGAATAAAATGGATCTGCTTCCGGAGGAAGCTGTAGCGGAACCGGTTTTGTCAGGACATCATGCAGAAATCTATGTAAGTGCGGAAACGAACCGGAATATTTATGAACTGAAGGAGCTGATCGGGAAAGTAGCAGTTTCTGCGGTAAATGACAGACATCTTGTTTATGATATGATTTCTGAAGGAGATGTGCTTGTGCTGGTAATACCGATTGATTCATCTGCTCCCAAAGGCAGACTGATTCTGCCGCAGCAGATGATGATCCGTGATATCCTCGACCGCGGAGCCAAAGCTGTATGCGTAAGGGAAACCGAACTTGCCGATGCGCTGAAGGATCTGAAAAACCCGCCGAAGCTCGTAATCACCGACAGCCAGGCATTTAAAAAGGTTTCTGAAACGGTTCCGGCCAATGTGCCGCTTACTTCTTTTTCCATACTCATGGCACGCTATAAAGGACTTCTTTTTGAAGCAGTGCGCGGAGTGCATGCTGTCGAGAATCTGCAGGACGGAGATCTCGTTCTGATTGCAGAAGGATGCACGCACCACAGACAGTGCGACGATATCGGAACCTTTAAGATTCCGAACTGGCTCAGAAACTACACCGGCAAAGAGATCCGGATCGAAACCTGCAGCGGTTTCTCCTTCCCGGAGGACCTTTCTGCTTACAAACTGATTATACACTGCGGAGGCTGCATGCTGAACGAAAAGGAAGTCCGTTTCAGGATGAAGCAGGCAGTTGATGCCGGCATTCCGATTACAAATTACGGTATCATGATCGCCTATATGAACGGAATTCTGGACAGAAGCACCGCGGTTTTCAAAGAACAGATGGAGCAGGAATGAACAATTTTGCAAGAATTGATACCCTTCAGGAGAAACATACCTTAAAAGACACTGATTTACTGCTGCTTCTTGCGGAAATGACAGAGACGGAAGAAGAGTACCTTTATGCGGCAGCCAGGAAAGAAAGAGAAGCGGTATACGGCAGAGATGTATATTTAAGGGGACTGATCGAATTTACCAATTACTGCAGGAATGACTGCTTTTACTGCGGAATACGTCGGAGCAACAGCGTATGCGACCGCTACCGCCTGACGGAAGAGGACATCCTGCACTGTACGGAAGAAGGCTATCAGCTTGGCTTCCGTACTTTTGTGCTGCAGGGTGGAGAGGATCTTTCCTATACAAAGGAGGACATCTGCAGACTGGTCAGCAGGATCAAGGAGCAGCATCCGGACTGTGCGGTTACTCTTTCAATCGGAGAAAAAACCAAAGAAGAGTACCAGGCTTATTTTGATGCAGGAGCAGACCGCTATCTTCTCAGAGAGGAAACGGCAGATGATGCGCATTACCGGAAACTGCATCCTGCAGAACTGTCTCCTGAGAACAGGAAAAACTGTCTTTTTATACTGAAGGAAATCGGCTATCAGGTCGGCTGCGGCTTTATGGTCGGATCACCAGGCCAGACATCTGAGAATATAGTGTCAGATCTCCGCTTTATGGAAGAACTGCAGCCGCATATGATCGGCATCGGCCCGTTTATTCCTCATAAAGACACGCCGTTCCGGAACGAGTCTGCCGGAAAACTCAGAGATACGCTGCATCTTATCGGTATACTGCGGCTGATGTTTCCGCATGCGCTGATTCCTGCGACAACCGCACTGGGAACCATTGATCCGCGCGGACGGGAAAAGGGCATTCTCGCCGGCGCGAATGTTGTCATGCCGAATCTTTCGCCGCGTTCTGTAAGAAATAAATATCTTTTATACGACGGTAAGATCTGCACCGGAGATGAAGCCGCAGAGTGCAGACTATGTATGGAAAAACGCATTGCCGGTACAGGCTGCCATGTGGTTTCCGAGAGAGGTGACTGGAGATAAAAACCTTGAAATACATATAACTTTCGTGTATATTAGTCATTATGTCTGATTTTTTATCAAGGAGGAAATATGCCTAAATATATATTCAAGAGAGTTATTATGGCAGTTATTACTGCAGTCCTCGTCGCAACCCTGACCTTTTTCATCATGAACATGGTTCCCGGCGGCCCGTTTCTGTCAGAAAAAGCCGTAACACCGCAGGCCCAGGCAGCGATGGAAGCAAAATATGGTCTGGACAAGCCTCTGAGCCAGCAGTATTTCACTTATATGGGAGGTCTCCTTCATGGAGATTTTGGTCTTTCTCTTAAGAAAAGAGGACGTACCGTTGAACAGATCATTACTACCAAATTCCCGGTATCTGCACGTCTCGGCGGCATTGCCATGGTTGTGGCAGTGGTATTCGGCGTACCGCTCGGAGCAGTTGCAGCCTTCAACAGAGGTAAAACTGTGGATAATATACTGGTTGTGCTTTCAACGGCAGGCATTGCCATACCGAGCTTCCTGAGTTCCACGCTGCTCATGTATATTTTCACAACCAAGCTGAAGCTTCTGCCTTCGCTGGGACTTAAAGATGCGCAAAGCTATATCATGCCGGTCATGGCGCTTGCTCTGTATCCTACTTTTTATATTGCAAGACTGATGAGATCCTCCATGCTGGATGTCATGGGGCAGGACTACATGCGGACTGCAAGAGCCAAGGGCGTCAGCACCTTCAAATCGATTTTCAAGCATGCGCTCCGCAATGCGATTCTTCCGGTTATCACCTACCTCGGGCCGCTGCTTGCTTCGCTGATGACAGGATCCTTTATCATTGAAAAGATTTTCAATATTCCGGGGCTCGGTTCCGAGTTCGTAGGTGCAATCACTTCGCGTGACTATCCGATGATTATGGGAACCACCATATTCCTTGCGGTATTTGTAATTGCCATGAATGTCATTGTGGATATAGCATATGCAATTGTAGACCCTAGAATCAAACTGAAGTGATAAGGAGCGTAGCCAGGAAATGAAGGATAAGAAAAATTTATTAAGTCTGCAGCTGAATGTGGACGATTTTGTACCTGCTTCTGCATCGGAGAAACAGTCCCTTGTTATTATGAGAGAGTCTGTAGGATTCTGGAAGGACGGCCTGCGCCGTTTCAGAAAAAACAAAATAGCCATGACTGCACTCATTATCGTGCTTGTCATAATCTTTTTCTGTTTTATTCTGCCGGCCTTTTATCCGTATAAGTATGAGCAGCAGATCAAAGGCTCGGAGCGTCTTGCACCGATGCAGTATTCAAAGACAGAGCTTGCCTCTATTGCAAAGGGAGACAAGATTTTCCCGCATATCCTTGGTACAGATCAGAATGGCCGTGATTATGCGATCCGTGTACTCGTAGGCGGCAGAGTGTCCATGACCGTCGGTATTGTAGCTTCTGTGCTGATTCTTCTGATCGGCTCCATTTACGGTGCTGTGGCAGGATATTTCGGCGGCATGACGGATATGATCATGATGCGAATCGTCGATATTATTTATACGGTACCGGATGTTCTCATTATCATTCTTCTTGCGCAGACGCTCAAATTCCCGCTGACGCAGCTTGGAGCAGCGCCGGGATTCGGCTGGATCCAGAAGCTCGGACCGAACATGGTCTCGATGTTTATTGTATTTGCACTTCTGTACTGGGTAGGCATGGCCAGGATTGTGCGTTCGCAAATTTAATGTCAATGACAAAGTATGCTTTAGGAGCAGCCAAGGCACTGGGAGCAAACAACCGCAGAATCATCGGCAAACATCTTATTACAAACTGCATAGGAACACTGATTGTTACGACAACACTGCAGATACCTTCCTCCATTTTTACAGAATCTTTCCTGTCCTTCCTCGGACTCGGTGTACAGGCACCGATGCCGTCTCTCGGATCACTTGCAAGTGCGGCACTCAATGGCTTCCAGACTTATCCGGAAAAGCTGTTTGCACCTGCAGCCTTGATTTTTGTTATTATCCTGAGCTTCAACCTGCTCGGAGACGGACTGAGAGATGCGTTTGACCCTAAGCTGAAGCAGTAAGGAGAAGAAAAAATGGCAGAGAATGAAATTTTGGTTAACATTCAGCATGAGCAGCTTTCTTTCTTTACACCGGCCGGAGAGGTCAAGGCATTGAATGACGTAACCATTCAGATGAAAGAAGGAGAGGTCCTTGGTATTGTAGGAGAATCCGGTTCCGGAAAATCAGTAACCGCCTATTCCATAATGGGGCTTACTGCGGATAACGGAAAGATCATCGGCGGATCTGTGGAATTTAACGGCCACAGGATTGATCAGATGACGGAAAAGGAACTGCGTAAGGTAAGAGGCAAGGAAGTCAGCATTATTTTCCAGGACCCGATGACTTCACTGAATCCGGTTTATACCATCGGCAACCAGATCGAGGAATCCATTACGCTGCACACAGATAAAAAGGGCAGAGAAGCTACCGCACGTGCAAAGGAGCTTCTTGAGCTGGTAGGCATCAACGAGCCGGAAAAGAGGCTGAAGCAGTACCCTCATGAGCTCTCCGGCGGCATGCGGCAGAGAGTAATGATCGCAATCGCCCTTGCCTGTGAGCCGAAGCTGCTGATTGCAGATGAGCCTACAACGGCACTGGATGTTACCATCCAGGCACAGATACTGGAGCTGATGCAGGAGCTGAAAAGGAAGCTTGGCATGGGCATAATCATGATTACGCATGACCTGGGCGTTGTCGCTTCCATGTGTGACTATATTGCAGTTATGTATGCAGGAGAAATTGTAGAATACGGCACAACAGATGATATTTTCTACAATCCGCAGCATGAATATACAAAGGGTCTTCTGCGGTCCATCCCTAAATTCCATGAAAAAGAATACTCCAAGCTGGTTCCGATCGAGGGACAGCCGGTGGATCTTTTAAATCCGCCGAAGGGATGTTCTTTTGCACCCCGCTGCACTTCCTGCATGAAGATCTGTCTTGCAAGGAAACCGGTCAGAAATGATTATGAGGGTGTCCACTACTCACGCTGCTGGCTTGAGCAGAAAAAAGAATTTGATGCGGAGCATTCCGGGGAAGGAGAGAACTGATGGCAGAAAATTTACTTCAAATTGAACATCTGAAGCAGTATTTCCCGGTTGCCGGATCAAATAAATTTGTCAAAGCGGTTGATGACGTCAGCTTTTTTATCAAAAAGGGAGAGACTTTCGGACTTGTAGGAGAGTCCGGCTGCGGAAAAACAACAACAGGACGTGCAATCCTGCGTCTTACGGAGCCGACCAGCGGTAAAATTATTTATGATGGTGTTCCGATCTATGACAGTGAGAAACATATCAAGGCTGATATGCTTCCGTACCGCAGGAAAATGCAGATCGTTTTCCAGGACCCATACGCATCTCTGGATCCCCGTATGACGGTCGGAGATATCATCGGAGAGGCGCTGGATATCCATCACCTGTATAAAACAAAGACGGAAAGACATGACCGCATCATTGAACTGCTTGCAAGAGTAGGACTCAATTCAGAGCATGCCAACCGCTATCCGCATGAATTCTCAGGCGGGCAGAGACAGCGTATCGGTATTGCGAGAGCCCTGGCCGTGAATCCTGAATTTATTGTCTGCGATGAACCGGTTTCCGCACTGGATGTTTCCATTCAGGCACAGGTGGTAAATATGTTTGAGGATCTGCAGCATGAAATGGGTCTGACCTATCTTTTCATTGCGCATGACCTTTCCGTGGTCAATCATATTTCAAACCGTATCGGTGTAATGTATCTCGGACATATGGTTGAGATGGGTGATTCGGATGAGCTTATTTTCCATTCCATGCATCCTTATACAAGATCACTGATTTCAGCAGTACCGATTGCTGATCCCAGACTTGCAAGAGCGTCCAAGCGTATTATCCTGAAGGGAGATGTTCCTTCTCCTGTAAATCCTCCTTCCGGATGTCCGTTCCGTACAAGGTGTCCTTATGCGGATGAGCAGTGTTCGGCAGAGACGCCTGCTTTCAAGGAAGAGAAGCCGGGACACTTTGTTGCATGTCACCATCTTGATAAATTGAACTAAGTTGAGTTTTTTCCGATTTACTGGTATGGTATAGATATTCGCCATCTGTTATGTACAGATGCAAATATAAATGGGAATTTTCCCGCTATAAGGAGGAAGTTTATGAGAAAAAGACTTGCACTTGTGATGTCTGCAGTGATGGCAGCATCCCTTGCCCTTGCAGCCTGAGGTTCATCCGGCTCTGCGACTGCTACAACAGCGGCAGCAACAGAAGCGGCAACCACAGAGGCGGCAGGCGAGACAACCGCGGCAGCCGGCGAGACGACCGCAGCTGCAGCAGCATCTGCTGACGGTCAGACCCTGAATGTTCAGGTAGGACCTTCACCGGAGACAATCGATCCGGCACTGAATTCCGCAATTGACGGATCAAACATGATCATCCATGCATTTGAGGGACTTCTTAAGTTCGACAAGGACAACAAGGTGGTTCCGGCCCTTGCAGAGAGCTATGAGACATCCGCAGACGGACTCACATGGACCTTCCATCTGAGAAGCGGCCTTAAGTGGTCGGACGGCTCTGCTCTTACAGCAAAGGATTTTGTCTATTCCTGGAAGAGAGTTGCGGATCCTGCAACAGCAGCACCTTACGGTGCAGATCTTCTGAGCATTGTTACAGGCTATGATGAGGCATCTGCAGGCAATCTGGACAAGCTTGGCGTAGAGGCACCGGATGACAACACATTTATTGTTCACCTGGATGCTCCTTGCACCTATTTTGACAAGATTGCAGCATTCGCGGTTCTTGTTCCTGTACAGCAGGCTACCATTGAGGCCAATGGCGACGGCTGGACAACCAATCCTGCAACATATATCACAGACGGCCCTTACTATATGACCGAGTTCACAGACGGTTCCCAGATCGTATTTACAAAGAACCCTAATTACTAGGATGCAAATACATCCTACACAGCATACAATGAGGGACAGCTGGATATGATCAAGGATGTTCCGACAGAGGAGATCCCTACCCTTAAGGATAATGAGGAATTCCATATCGATCCGATCATGGGTACTTATTATGTTTCCTTCAATACAAAGAAGGCACCTTTTGACAATGCCAAGGTACGTGAGGCACTTTCTCTTGCAATTGACAGAGATTATGTTGCAAATACCATCATGCAGGGTACTTATTCTCCTGCAACAAACTTTGTAGGACCTGGCGTTTCCGATGCAGAAGCTGGTTCATCCTTTGCGGATGTTACAAAGCAGAAGTATGGCGATCATTTTGACAATTCAAATTATCAGGCTAATCTTGAGAAGGCAAAGCAGCTGCTTGCCGATGCAGGTTATGCTGATGGTGCAGGATTCCCTGCTATTGAGTATCTGACCAATGATATCGGCTACCATAAAGCCGTTGCCGAGTACCTGCAGTCTGCATGGCAGCAGCTTGGCATCACACTGAATATCAACATTCAGGAGTGGAAGACCGTAACTGCTGACAGACGTTCCGGCAACTATGATGTTGCACGTAACGGCTGGGTATATGACTGGGATGATCCTTCCAATATGATCAATCTTCTTGAGTCTTCAAGCGGCAATAACGATGGCAAGTATTCCAATCCTGACTTTGACAAGATTGTAGAGCAGGCAAAGAGCACAGCGGATGTAAAGGAGCATTATGATCTCCTCCACCAGGCTGAGCAGCTGCTTCTCAAGGATGCGGCTATGGCTCCGATTGCATATTACAATGATTTCTGGCTTCAGAAGAAGAATCTGACAGGAACATGGCATTCACCTTATGGATACTGGTATTTTATGTATGGTTCTCTTTCCTGATTCAGGAAACAGAAGATGCATAGCTTAAAAGTTTCTGAAAAGGCCCCGGCATGATTGCCGAGGTCTTTTTCTTGTGGTAAACTATAGGAGTTTATAAATAAAACTGGAGGCAATATGGCAAAAAAAAGAAGGGTCATGCTGAAGCTGAGCGGCGAGGCACTGGCCGGTGAGAAACATTTCGGATTTGATGAGGAAACATGCAAAGCAGCAGCAAAACAGGTCAGGGAAGCGGTAGATCACGGCGTACAGATTGCGATTGTAATCGGCGGCGGCAATTTCTGGCGGGGCAGACAGTCAGATGCCATTGACCGGTATAAAGCAGATCAGATCGGTATCCTTGCTACAGTCATGAACTGTATCTATGTTTCTGAGATTTTCCGTTCAGAGGGGATCAGCACAAAGGTATTTTCCTCTGTCGCAATCGGAGATATGGCGGAGCTGTTTTCAAAGGACAAGGCAGTATCGGCACTGGAAAAGGGCAAGGTTGTATTCTGTGCAGGCGGTACGGGTCATCCGTATTTCAGCACGGATACCGGCGTAGCACTGCGGGCCGTGGAGCTGGAATGTGAGGAGATACTGCTTGCAAAGGCGGTCGACGGCGTTTATGATTCTGATCCCAAAACGAATCCGGATGCCAAAAAGTATGACACCATTTCCATCCAGGAGGTTGTCGACAGACGTCTGCAGGTTATAGACCTTACTTCTTCCATCATCTGCATGGAAAATCACATGCCGCTTGCTGTATTTTCGCTTAATGAGGAAAACGGCATAGCCAATGCACTCAAGGGTATTATTAACGGTACAAAAGTTACCGCATAAAGGAGAATCATATTATGGATGAACAGTTTAATGTTTACATTGAGAAGATGCACAAGACACATGACAATCTGATGTCAGAGCTGGCTGCAATCAGAGCCGGACGTGCAAATCCGCATGTTCTGGACAGAATCACAGTCAATTATTACGGCACACAGACTCCGCTCCAGCAGGTCGGCAATGTTACCGTTCCTGAAGCAAGACTGATCCAGATCCAGCCTTGGGACAAGACTCTTTTAAAGGAAATCGAAAAGGCAATCAATACATCAGATCTCGGCATCAATCCGACGAATGACGGCAATGTGATCCGTCTAGTATTCCCGGAGCTTACGGAGGAAAGAAGAAAGGAACTCACCAAGGATGTTAAAAAGAAAGGCGAGGAAGCAAAGATCGCGATCAGAAACATTCGCCGTGATGCCCTGGAGCTTGCAAAGAAGCTTGAGAAATCAAGTGAGATCACAGAAGATGATCTGAAGCGTGAGACAGATGATATCCAGAAACTGACAGACCATATGATTGAAAAGATCGACAAGTCTGTTGAAGTCAAGAATAAGGAACTGATGACAGTATGATGAATATTCCCGGACATATAGCAATTGTACTGGACGGAAACGGAAGGTGGGCCGCGAAACGCGGTCTTCCTCGCGCTATGGGACATAAACAGGGCTGCGAAACCCTCGAGACCATCATTGAGGAATGCGCAAGAATCGGCGTGAAGTATTTAACCGTTTATGCTTTTTCAACGGAGAACTGGAAGCGTTCTACCGAAGAAGTCGGCGCATTGATGAATCTGTTCCGTTTCTATCTGCTGCGTTTTATAAAAAAAGCCAACGACAACAATGTACGTGCCAGAATGATCGGAGAGCGGTCGCGTTTTACACCGGATATACAGGATGGCATCAACCGCCTGGAAAAGGAAACTGCCGGAAATACCGGCATGACCTTTGTATTTGCCATGAATTACGGATCAAGAGATGAAATCGTCAGGGCAGTCAGGAAGTATACAAAAAAGGCAATTTCCGCCGGCATGACAGAGGAAGAAGCTGACAGGCTTACGGAGGCGGAATTTGCGGACTATCTGGATACTGCCGGCATGCCGGATCCGGATCTGGTTATCCGTACCTCCGGTGAATTCCGTCTGTCCAATTATCTGCTGTGGCAGTGTGCTTATTCGGAGTTTTATATTACAGATGTTTACTGGCCGGATTTCTCTCCGGAAGAACTGAATAAGGCGATAGAAAGCTATAACCGGAGAGAACGCCGTTTCGGCGGTCGCAGTACAAATGCATAAGAAAGAACAGGAATACGTTATGGCATCAGAAACAAACAGTGAGCAGAAGCAGGAAAAAATGTCATCCTTTTTAAAACGTCTCATCAGCGGAATCGTACTTGTTATTCTTGCGCTGATTTTTGTAGGATACGGCGGACTTCCGCTTTTTCTCATGACCTTGCTGATCTCCATGATCGGTATTTATGAGCTTTATCATGTTTTCGGAATAGAAAAACGCTCCCTCGGATTTGTCGGATATCTCACGGTCGTTGTATATTATATTCTGGTCTGGCTGGATACTACGCAGTATTTTACGCTGATGATCATACTGTCTCTCATGATACTGCTTGCTTTTTATGTGATAACCTATCCTACCTATCAGATTAAAACCGTTTCTGAAACCTTTATGTGCGTTGTCTATGCCGGTATAATGATGAGCTATCTTTATCAGACGCGGATGATGCCCGACGGTAAATTTCTGGTCTGGCTGATCTTTATTTCCAGCTGGGGCAGCGATACCTGTGCCTACTGCATCGGAATGCTTTTCGGGAAACACAAGATGACGCCGGTTCTGAGTCCCAAGAAAACCATTGAGGGCGCTGTCGGCGGTGTTGTCGGCGCAGCCCTGCTTGGCTTTATCTACGCGTACATATTCCGCGCACATTTTAAAATCGTTGCAGATCCTGCTTTCAGTTCCGCTTTTGCCTGTGCCATAGCGGCAGTAGTCTCCATGATCGGCGATCTGACTGCGTCCGGCATCAAAAGAGATTACGGAATCAAAGATTACGGAAATATTATACCGGGCCATGGCGGAATTATGGATCGGTTTGATTCTGTGATATTTACGGCACCTGCTATTTATTTTGCACTGACTTTTCTGTTCTGATGGTATATTCTGCGATACACACCGGCAGAGATCAGAAATATTCAGTTAAAGTACGGAGAAATTTATGAGAAGATTGGTTTTGCTGGGAAGCACCGGTTCCATCGGTACACAGACAATAGATGTTATAAAAGATGATTCGGAGATACGTATCACGGGTCTTGCTGCCTATGGTTCCATTGAAAAGCTGCGGGAACAGACAGAACTGCTTAAGCCGGAGGTTGTCTGCGTATATGACCGTGAGAAGGCGGAACGGTTCCGCGAATACAGACTTCCGGTAAAGGTTGTATCCGGCATGGATGGTCTGACAGAAATCGCTTCCATGGATCACTGTGATGAAACTGTGGTGGCAGTCGTAGGAATGATCGGCATACAGCCGACCATTGCGGCATTAAAGGCGCACAAGCAGGTAGCGCTTGCCAACAAGGAAACGCTGGTCTGTGCAGGGCACATCATCATGCCGCTTGCCAGGGAGTGCGGTATAGAGATCAAACCGATTGATTCAGAGCATTCGGCAATCTGGCAGTCTATGAACGGAGAAATGCATGACAAGATCGAGAGGATCCTCCTGACTGCATCCGGCGGTCCGTTCCGCGGCAGAACCAGAGCCGAACTGAAGGGCAAAAAGAAAGAGGATGCGCTGAAGCATCCGAACTGGTCCATGGGAAGAAAAATCACCATAGATTCCGCAACAATGGTAAACAAGGGACTGGAGGTTCTGGAAGCAGGATGGCTGTTCTCGGTACCGGTTGATCGGATCCGGGTGGTAATTCAGCCGCAGAGCATCATGCATTCGGCAGTTCAGTATGTGGATGGCTCCGTAAAGGCACAGCTGGGGCTTCCGGATATGCGGATTCCGATTGAATATGCACTGTATGCACCGTCCAGGCGCTTTCTTGATGATCCGAGACTTGATCTTGCAAAACTTGGGTCCATGACATTTGAGAATCCGGATACTGAAACCTTCAAGGGACTTGCACTTGGGTACCGTGCCGGCCGCACAGGCGGATCCATGCCTACGGTCTTTAATGCTGCGAATGAAGAAGCAGTGCGTTTTTTCCTGGAGGACCGGATAGATTTCCTGGAAATAGCGGATGTTATTGAAGAAGCCATGGATGCGCATGAGGGACATGTACTGGCAGAACCGGATGTTGCTGAGATTCTGGAAACAGAAGCATGGGCAAGAAATTTTGTACGCAGCCATTCGACTTTTATTCATAAAGAGAGGTAATCTTTTTGAGCATTGCAGCAGCAGTCATTGCACTTTCATTTCTCGTTTTTTTTCATGAACTTGGGCATTTCATTGCAGCGAAGCTTCTGGGTGTAGGTGTACTGGAGTTTTCCATCGGCATGGGACCAAGACTGATTTCCCGTGTTTACCGGAATACACGGTACAGCCTGAAGCTGCTTCCGCTTGGAGGATCCTGCGCCATGCTCGGAGAGGATGATGCCGGATCGGGAGATTTTACGGCAGCCAGGGGACAGGATCTGACAGATGGTTCTGCAGAATGGCGCGACTTTGACGGCGTAAAGTTCAGAAATTCCGATGTTGAAAAATACAGTTTTCAGAACAAAGCAGCCTGGAAACGCTTTATCATCTGTATTGCAGGTGTCCTGAATAATTTCATTCTGGCACTTGTGCTTTCTGCCGTGGTGATTGCAGCTACAGGATTTGATCTGCCTTATGTTGTAAGTACACAGGAGGGAACTCCTGCAGCGGAGGCAGGTTTTAAAGAGGGAGACAGGCTGACAGGCATCAGCATGGACGGAAAGAACGGAAAAAAGATTGATTCTTTCCGTGATCTGTATCTTTGGCTTTATATCTATTCCGGAGATTTCAAGGATGATACGGATATCCGGATGACTTACATCCGCGATGGCGCCAGGCAGAGTGTCAGCATTCACCCTTATTATGCAGCGGATGCAGGAAAATACAAGCTAGGCATCAGTTTCTTCAACGGGCGTGTTGCGGCAGACAGTCCGAAGCAGTTTCTCCTGGATACCTGGTATGAGGTACGTTACAACATATCGATTGTATTTGACAGCTTTAAAATGCTGGCAGCCGGAAAGGTTCATCGCAACGAGGTGATGGGACCGGTCGGTGCAGTATCGGTGATGGGCAGTACTGTTCAGGAATCCAGCAAATACGGTGTTGCGAATGCTGCCATTGTTCTTGCAGAGCTCTGTGTCATGCTTTCCTCCAATCTGGGCGTAATGAACCTGCTTCCGATCCCGGCACTTGACGGCGGCAGGCTTCTGTTTATCCTGCTTGAAATGATTTCAAGGCGCAGACTGAATCCCAGACTGGAAGAGAAGATCAATGAAGTCGGTATGATCCTTCTTCTGATCTTTATGGCACTGATCATGGGAAATGATATTATGAATCTTTTTACCGGCGCGTATAAGAGTATCGGAGGCTGATCATGAATCCAAGAGAACATACAAAGGTTGTTAAAATAGGCAGCAGAAAAATAGGCGGCGGCAATCCGGTTGCCATTCAGTCCATGTGCAATACCAAAACGGATGATGTCAGAGCTACCGTAGAACAGATACTGCGTCTTGAGAAAGCTGGCTGTGAAATCATACGTGTAACTGTGCCGGATGAAAAAGCTGCAGCAGCCATAAAAGAAATCAAAAAAGAAATACATATTCCGCTGGTTGCAGACATTCATTTTGACTACAGAATGGCAATTGCCGCAATGGAAAACGGCGCAGACAAGATCCGGATCAATCCGGGAAATATAGGCTCGGAGGATAGAGTGCGTGCAGTCGTTGACTGTGCAAGGGAACTGAACATCCCGATCCGCGTAGGTGTGAATTCCGGATCCCTGGAAAAGGATCTGATTGAAAAATACGGCGGGCATGTGACTGCCGAAGGTATTGTTGAGTCGGCACTGGACAAGGTGAAAATGATTGAGGATATGGGATATGACAACCTGGTTATTTCCATAAAATCCTCTGATGTACTTATGTGTGCAAAAGCGCATGAACTGATTGCGGAAAAAACACCGTACCCTCTGCATGTGGGCATAACGGAAGCAGGAACCATGTGGTCCGGCAATATCAAGTCCTCCATCGGGCTCGGAATGATACTTTCCAGGGGAATCGGCGATACCATCCGGGTCAGCCTGTCGGCAGATCCTGTAGAGGAAATTAAAACCGCAAAACTGATCCTCCGGACACTGGGACTCAGGAAAAGCGGCGTGCAGGTGGTTTCCTGCCCGACCTGCGGAAGGACAAACATTGATCTCATCAGTCTGGCCAATCAGGTACAGACAATGGTTGAGGAATATGACGACAAAGATATCAAAGTTGCTGTCATGGGATGCATCGTCAATGGTCCGGGTGAGGCAAGAGAAGCAGACATCGGTATTGCCGGCGGAAACGGTGAGGGTCTGCTGATCAAAAAAGGAGAAATAATCCGTAAAGTACCGGAGGCAGATCTCCTGCGGGTACTCCGCGAGGAAATTGAAAAGCTCTGATCCGGGAAACAGAATACTTATCTGAAAGTCATATGCCTGGCAAGGATTGCCCTATGGCAGCTGCAAAAACGGGAGTCAGCGGATGAAACGTTTTTTTGAGGTTTTTGAAACACTGGAGCTGGACGCAGCAGGCGAACAGCTCTTTTCTGATACAATGGTTACAAGGGTTACGATTTCAAGAGATCACAGTGAAATCCGTATTTATCTTACAAGCCAGCATATCATAGATAAAAAGGAAATACGCAGAACGGAAGCAGCCATTAAATCGCAGCTTTTCCCGGGCAAAAATATTTCCGTAAGAATTGCAGAGAAATTCAGGCTGTCCTCGCAGTATTCTGCCAGGACTCTTTTTGATATGTACAAAGAAAGTATTCTGACAGAACTGAAGGAATATGATATTGTCCTCTTTAACATGCTTTCTTCCGGTAAAATTCTGTTCTCTGCGGATGATACGCTGGATCTTACCCTTCCGAATTCACATCTTTATTTTAAATCGGAAAAGGAACTGGATCATGTCCTGAAACGCCTGTTTGAGGAAAGATGCGGTGTGGAATTTCACCTGAATGTAATTTATGAGGAGCGGAAGGAATCGTCTTCTGCAGAGAGCAGAAATTATGTGCCGGCTGCTTTGCGCGGAGATACGCCGGAAGCGGTTAAAGCCAGAGAAGACAGGAAAAAAGAAGCCTTTATGAATGCAGCGGATCCGTTTAATCTGGACGGAATGGCCAGAGCGGGAGGGATGGATTCATTCGCGGATTCCGCTGGCGGAGGCAGTCAGCCTGCAGGTGCTGCGGGCAAATCAGAAGAAGGCCGTCAGGCCGTTAAAAAGGTCATTGCCGCACCATCCCAGAGAGGGAGCGGCGGACGCAGCTTTGAAAGCGGTTCCGGCAGGTTCGGCGAAAAAAAGAAATATGCATTCAAGCGGTCTGAAAATGAGGATGTCCTTTATGGACGGGATTTTGATGACCCGATTACCAAAATATCGGATATCAATGAAGCATCAGGAACAATTGCCATCGCAGGACAGATCATTACGGTGGATGAGCGCCGAACCAAAACAGGCAAGAACATTCTGTCTTTTTCAATTACGGATTTTACGGACTCCATAGCATCAAAGATATTTGTGGATGATGAGGATCTTGAGACTGCCCATGGTTTTATCACTGCAGGCTCTCAGCTCATGCTGAAGGGTGTCATAGAATTTGATACCTTTGATCACGAACTGGAGCTTTCCCATGTATATGGAATACGCAAGTATTCGCTTGTCAGAGATAAGCGGAAGGATAATGCCCCAGACAAGAGAGTTGAGCTGCATCTGCATACAAAAATGTCTGATATGGACGGTGTATCTGATATCAATGATTATATCAGTACAGCTGTTTCGTTCGGCATGCATTCGATGGCTATCACGGACCACGGCGTCGTGCAGGCATTTCCGGATGCAGCAATCTATTTAAAGAAAATAGGGCATGACAAAGACTTTAAGCTGATATACGGCGTAGAGGGTTACCTGGTGAATGACCTGCAGACAATCGTCCAGAATGACAAGGGACAGGATCTTATGCAGGATACAGTCGTTTTTGATATCGAGACGACCGGATTCAGTTCAAAAGATGATCATATTATTGAAATCGGTGCAGTCAAGCTGCACAATAACCAGATCGTGGATCAGATGGATGTATTTGTCAATCCAAAGGTTCCGATCCCTTATCATATAACGCAGCTTACCTCCATTGATGACTCCATGGTAATGAATGCAGAGACCATTGAGGAGGTTCTGCCTAAATTCCTGGAATGGTGCGGTACGGCAGTAATCGTTGCGCATAATGCGGACTTTGATACAGGATTTATCCGTACCAGTGCGAGACGCATGGGGCTTCCTTATGATCCTACGATCGTAGACACGGTCGGACTTTCCAGACTTCTCCTCCCGCAGCTGAACCGTTTTAAGCTGGATACGGTGGCAAAGGAGCTGAAGGTATCTCTTGAGAATCATCACCGTGCTGTAGATGATGCAGGCTGTACTGCAGAGATCTACTGCAAAGAGGTTCAGATGCTTAAGGAACGGGATGTCAGCCTGCTTTCCCAGATTGACAGCCTCGAATTTGATCATGCAGCCACTGTTATGAAGCTTCCGAGCTACCATATCATCATTCTTGCAAAAAATGATATCGGGAGAATCAATCTATACAGACTGATTTCCGAGAGCCATCTGCATTATTTCCGCAAAAGTCCGCGTATTCCGAAGTCATTGCTCCGGAAATACCGGGAAGGACTGATTATAGGCAGTGCCTGCATTATGGGTGAGCTTTACCAGTCCATGCTGCGCGGCCTTGAGGATGAAGCGCTCCTGAATATTGCGTCATTTTATGATTATCTTGAAATCCAGCCGCTCGGCAACAACGACTTTATGCTGGCAAGCGATAAGTATGCAGCAAGTACAAAACAGGATCTGATTGATTACAATTTGAAGATAATCTCTCTCGCAGACAAGCTCGGCAAGCCGGTCTGCGCTACCTGTGATGCGCATTATGTCAATCCGGAGGATGATATATACCGTAAAATCATCATGGCCGGCCGCGGTTTTGAGGAGGAAGAGAGCAATGCCTGCCTGTATTTCCGTTCTACGGAAGAAATGCTGCAGGAATTTGACTACCTCGATCCGAACCGTGCACATGAGGTGGTTATAGACAATCCGAACCGCATTGCCGATATGTGCGAGATGATTAAACCGGTCCGCCCGGATAAATGCCCTCCGGTCATTGAACATTCGGATGATACTCTCCGGGAAATCTGCTATGAAACAGCGCATCGCATGTACGGACCGGAACTGCCGGAAATTGTTGAAAGCCGTCTGCAGACAGAGCTTACTTCTATCATCAAAAACGGCTATTCAGTAATGTATATCATTGCGCAGAAACTGGTAGACAAGTCGAATGAAGACGGCTATCTTGTCGGATCAAGAGGTTCGGTCGGCTCCTCCTTTGTGGCCACGATGGCACATATTACCGAGGTTAATCCGCTGAGTCCGCATTATGTATGTCCGAAATGCTACTGGTATGATTTTGACTCTCCGGACGTTAAAAAATATTCCGGAATGGCCGGCTGCGATATGCCGCCCCAAAAATGTCCGAAATGCGGTGCGGAACTGAACCGCTGGGGCTTTGACATCCCATTTGAAACCTTCCTGGGATTCAATGGTGATAAAGAGCCGGATATCGACCTTAATTTCTCCGGTGAATATCAGGCAAAGGCACATGCCTATACAGGCGTTATTTTCGGTGAAGGACATACCTTCAAGGCTGGTACCATCGGCACGCTGGCGGATAAAACCGCTTACGGTATGATCCGCAAATATTATGAAGAACGCGGCATCAGCAAGCGGAATGCAGAAATCGACCGTCTCGTGCAGGGCTGCATCGGAGTAAGACGTACCACAGGCCAGCATCCGGGCGGCATCGTGGTACTTCCGCATGGTGAGGAGATCAATACCTTTACACCTGTACAGCATCCTGCGAATGACATGACCTCGCCGATTATTACAACGCATTTTGATTATCACAAGATCGATCACAACCTGCTGAAACTGGATATTCTGGGGCATGATGATCCGACGATGATACGAAAGCTGCAGGACCTTACCGGTATTGATCCTGTAAAGGATATTCCGCTGGACAGCAAGGAGGTAATGAGCCTGTTCCAGAATACCGAAGCGCTGGGAATCCGCCCGGAGGATATCCCGGGTGTGAAGCTTGGCTGTCTTGGAGTGCCGGAATTCGGCTCTTCCTTTGCCATGCAGATGGTTGAGGATACAAAACCGAAGTATTTCTCGGATCTGCTCCGCATTTCAGGACTGTCGCACGGAACAGATGTGTATCTGAACAATGCCCAGGATCTGATCATGAACGGAACGACCACACTGCAGGAAGCGATCTGCTGCCGTGATGATATCATGGTTTATCTTATTCATATGGGACTGGATCCCGGTGAGTCCTTTACCATCATGGAAGCAACAC
>CAZPEW010000014.1:2098-20521 GCA_964585695.1 uncultured Lachnospiraceae bacterium | reverse complement strand
ATCATCTACCCAATGACCGCTCCTGAAGCTTCTCCATTCATCTCTCATAATCGTTTCTCCTCCAATTAAACGCAATTATTATATTCTGTAAGGCAGATCCCTCTGCCGTACTGGTAACCTGAGCTGATCCTTATTAACGATGTTCTGTTAAATATCTATCAACGACTTGGAGTATACATTGTATACAGTATCCTGTCAACAATGATTTCCTAGTAATTCACTATGTTTTTGATTAAGAACATCCGCAGCCGGATTCCTGCTGCTTTCCGGCGGAAACATGCATCTAATCAGGAACACGCTTGAATATACTCTAGCATTATGCTAGGATTAATACAGCATTGCTGCGCATGGCATACATCATATTGTGCCAAGGTCTTCAATGTAACACCAATATAATGTGATTGCAAATAGTTTCTGCAAAAAAGGCAAAAATAATTTACAGCAGTTTAAGACCTGCAGACTTCTTTAAACATATGGAGGATAGAAATGATGATCTCGACCAAGGGCCGCTACGCCCTTACCACACTGATTGATATCGCAGCCCACAACGACGGCGTAACACCTGTCAGCATCAAGGAAATCTCCGACCGGGAGGGCATCTCCGTAAAATATCTGGAACAGATTATTGCACTGATGGTAAAAGGCGGATTTCTTAAAAGCATCCGCGGTGCAAAGGGCGGATATCTTTTTACACGGCCGATCCAGGAAATCAGCGTCGGAGACATCCTCGATGCCGCAGAGGGGACGCTTGCTCCTGTCGAATGTCTGAAGACCGGCCAGACCTGCGATAAGCAGGCCACCTGCCGTACTTTCCCGCTCTACCGGGAAATTGACCGTGCGATTTATGAAGTCGTAAACCGCTATAAATTAAGCGATCTCGTGACAGAAAGGAAAGCGGAATAAACCGCTTTAGAATGCAATGATTTCTGTAACAAAAAGGACCGGTGCAATGCACCGGTCCTTTGTAATGCGTGCGACAAGATTCGAACTCGCGACCTTCTGGTCCGTAGCCAGACGCTCTATCCAGCTGAGCTACGCGCGCATTTTCTGTCTTTTTCAAGACGCAAAGCATATTGTAATAAATAGATGCGGAATTGTCAAGGCTTTTGTCTCAGAAATATTCGCACCGCGGATTCAGAAATACTCGTGCTCCCGTCTCCGCCTTGCCACTTCCTTTTTCAGATACGCGAATGTCTCGTCCTCTCCTTTTTCCTTCAGCATGGTAAGAAGATACAGGATTTCCTTCCGCGTTTCCGGATGGATATAGACAGAATCCCTGGTCGGCTGATAATACGTCCAGGGACAGTCATCCGTGTATTCGCTGCCCTTGTATACCTTGCTTGCCGCCACACGGTCGCAGAACATCTCTGCAACATAGCGGAAAGGCATCCGGGTTCCGATCATTCCGCCCTTATTCTCCAGATCATAGTCAATCCAGTATTCAAAATGATGCTTGTTCCGCCCCTTATGGTGCAGCCAGGCCGGCGATACTCCTGTCTCAATCCGTTCAATGGAATTGGGGCTGCGGTAGCCCCGGTAGTACTTTACGCCTGTTTTAAATTCCGACCACGAATATTTGGAAAGATCGTGAAGCAGGCCCTGCCGGTACAGCCCGATCCTGAAGCAGTTCTGCATGACAATCTGTTTATGTCTGTTGATGGTTTTCAGGTGTAAAAAGGCATTCCTTAAAGACATTGCCACGCTCCTTGGATATCAGTCAGACGCGGTCTGCAATCTTGCGGCGGTTTCTGCCGCCGTTCTCCTGTGTCTGTGCATCGAATACCGGGTAGCCGTACACAACGCCGTACATAATGCTTGCAAGAATCAGCGCACCGCTTACATCCAGTACGGAATGCTGCTTCAGAAACATCGTTGCAAGAATGATCAGAACCATCAGTACGGAAGATGCAGCCTTGACTGCCTTGCCGTGTTTTAAGCGTGCTATATCCCGGCTTCTCAGAATCGCAATATTGACACCGACCGAGTTGAAAACATGAATGCTCGGAAAAACATTCGTGCAGGTATCTTTGCTGTAAAGCCATGCAACAACCGCCGAGCAGAGGTTCTTGTCAGGATCAACCGCCGGACGCAGGTTGGTTCCGTTCGGATAGAAGGAACAGATCACAAGACTGACCGTCATGCCGATAAAAAGGAATGCGCAGAGCCTGTAATAATCATCCTTGTTGACAAAAAGGAAATACAGGATCGCACCGGCCACATATAAAAACCACAGCAGATACGGGATAATAAAATACTCATTGAACGGAATCCTGTCGTCCAGTGCGGTATGCATAACATGGAACCTTGTCTGCGCATTAATGATTTTTTCCAGATAGAAAAACCAGGTACTGTAGACAACTCCATACAGCAGGATCCATGCATGACGATACTTCGCTATTATGTTTTTGCATTGCTTCAGCAACTGTTTCATCAGATAATCTCCATTTATTCGGATTCCGAATGCTGCGGATCGTTTGTGAATATTCTCACGAAATCGCATTATAACACCCGAAACAGCCGAATTCAATCATCTTCCACAAAAATTCAGAATTAGATTTGACGAAAATTACCTGCAAAAACAACGATTTCCAGTCATTTTTTATCATAATAACAATGTGATCAGGAATGCCGCAAGCGGCAGCGTAATCACACTCAGAAGCGTGGTCAGCACAACGGCACCTGCTGCAGTATCCTCATCATAGCCGAACTGTACTGCAAAAACCGTCGTGATCGCTGCGCTCGGGCAGGCCTCCAGCAGAAGGACAACCTCCGTATGCATACCGCTGAGCCCGGCTGCAAAAGCCAGCAGGATGCAGATCAGCGGTACAAGAAAGAGCCGCATCCCGATCACGGAAAGTACCATGCGGTTTCCAAGCAGCTTTCTGAGATCTGCCGCAGCAATGACCATTCCGGTAATAAACATGGAAAGCGGCGTGTTCATGGCCGCAATCATGGAAACCGGCTTCTGCAGCAGCTCCGGTACCGGAATCTGCAGGAGATAAATCAGAATCCCGATCAGTACGGAAGGCAGCACAGGCGTGGAGAAAACAGAGTGCAGAAGCTCCCGCGGGCTGCTCTTCCCTGTAAGAAGCCCGACTCCCGCCGTCCAGAGGAGAATGTTAAAAACCGTAACATAGGCGCTGGCATACAGAAGCCCCTCCTTGCCGAACAGTGCCTCTATCAGCGGAAAGCCCATGTAGGCAGCATTCGAGAATATGCAGGCAAAGCGGATGATCGGCAGATTCCTGCCGCGGAAACGGGATGTTGCAAGCATGCAGATCAGAAAACCTGCCAGTATCAGCACGACAGACAGTCCGAAAGCCTGCAGCAGATTGGCAAAGACCCGCGCATCATATTCCGCAATATAGGAATTGACAACCATGCATGGTACGACGAGATAAACCAGAAGATCCGAAAACGGCTTTTTCCCCTCCGGACTCACTGCTCCCGTACGTACGCAAAGTACGCCGGCAGCGATCATCATAAACAGAACGGTGACCTGCCGCACCGTAATTACTGCAAGCTCCATATCATCTCCCTTATAAAACAGCAGGCGTTCCTGCCCGGTCAATATGCTCCTATAATAAAACAGAGCCGGTCTCCTTTGAGATCAGCTCTGTCATCATACGTAAAAATCAGTCCTTGGCTGCAATTGCGCCTGTAGGACATGCACCCTCGCATGCTCCGCAGTCTACGCAGGTAGCCTCGTCAACAACATACTTGCCATCGCCCTCTGAAATTGCTCCTACCGGACAAACTGAAGCGCAAGAACCGCAGCTTACGCACTCATCACTGATCTGATGTGCCATTTTATAATCCTCCTTATAAATTAAACTGAAATAATGAATGTACATCTGTACACTGTTTTACTATTCTAATACATTTTTCTTTTTCTTACAACTGAATTTCTTCCTGCGCAGAATAAAATACAAAGAAGAATTTCCGAAAAAAACTCCGGAAGCGGATGCTTCCGGAGACTGTGCTCGTAGCGGAGAGGAGACTTGAACTCTTGACACCGCGGGTATGAACCGCGTGCTCTAGCCAACTGAGCTACTCCGCCATATTAGGTTTTTCCGGCCTGGGCCGCACATGCGTGCAGTCCGGACCGAAGAAATGGGGCGTATAGGGCTCGAACCTATGACCCCCTGCTTGTAAGGCAGATGCTCTCCCAGCTGAGCTAACACCCCATTCTGTCGCCCGGATTTCTCAGGCGACTTGAATATATTACTAAATAATACTTTCTTTGTCAACGCTTTTTTAATTGAATCCGTAGAATTTCTGTGTCACCTTATAAGCGGCAATGGTCAGCTTGTCTCCGGTCTTTCCGGGGAGATTGACGCCCTGTCCCAGGAAGCTCGTACGCAGGCGCAGCCAGATGCCGAAATTATTCTGCTTCAGGTATTCCCAGAGTTCTTTTTTCTTGAGAAGATTCTCCTCTGTCCCGGATTTGATTGCCAGCACCGAGGAAATCGTCGTAATGATCTCCAGATAATTATACATATAATGCCGCAGCTTCCACGGCTGAATCTTTGTCAGATCGCAGCAGTCTGCCATGATCTTGTTGACGCGGATCTGCTGGTCGATTCTGCTGATCATGACCGACTCATTTACACTCTGATCTTCTCTCCCGATGAAATAATGGTAGAGATTTTCATCCATGTAATAAATATTTTTAACAGATGGAAGCGGCTGGTATACAAAGATATTATCCACATAGAAGGTATGCTTCGGGAGGCAGAGCCCGCAGTCTTTGAGCATCTGTGTTCTGTAAATCACCGAATGCATCAGGATATACTGTCCTACCATAAAGTGCCGCACATCCTTCCAGCCGAAAATACGCTCCTGCGGAAACGCTGTGGTATATTTCATGACCTTCTTATGCGTCTGCCCAACCTTGTCATAAATGAAATTGCAGACAAACATATCTACCGGCGTGCCGTCCATCACCTGCTCACGCAGCTTCTGCATAACCTTGGGAAGTGCTTCCTCGTCAAGCCAGTCATCCGAATCCACAACCTTGAAAAACATGCCGTTTGCATTTTTAAGTCCGGTATTGACAGCCTCTCCGTGACCGCCGTTCTCCTGGTGCACTGCCTTGCAGATACCTGGATATTTTGCCTCATATTCCTTGGCAATTTCCAGCGTATTATCCTTCTGGGAACCATCATCCACAATGATGATCTCCACCTCCGGGCCTCCTGTCAGTATACTCTCAATGCATTTCCGCATGTAGGCTGCGGAATTGTAACATGGTATCGCAAAACTGATCAGCTTCATACTTTACCTCAGATTAAATTAAGATTTTATGGTAGTACCGGCCAGTCCTGCAATTGCCTTCTCGGCACATTCCATGGTTGTGATCACGGCTTTCCTGCCGTTTCCGGTCGCAACAAAATCAATGCCGGTTTCTACCTTAGGCTGCATGGAACGGAATTCAAAATGGCCGTCGGCAATATACTGCTTTGCCTCTTCTGTCGTTACCGTATCCAGTCTCTTCTCGTCCGGCTTCCCGTAGTTCAGGGAAACATGGTCCACTGCAGTCGTAATTAACAGTATATCAGCATCTGTTTCTTTTGCAAGGAGTCCCGCAGCCAGATCCTTTTCAATGACCGCCGCCGCGCCCCGCAGGTTGCTGCCCTGCTGCATGACCGGAATACCGCCTCCGCCGGCCGCGATCACCACCTGGTCAGCATCGAGAAGTGCCTTGATGGCTTCTATCTCGACAATTGCCTTTGGTTTAGGTGCCGGAACAATTCTCTGATAGCTTCCTTCCCCGGTTTCCGCAACGGTATTGCCATCCTCTTCCTCCTGCTCTGCTTCCTCTTTGTTCATTACCTTGCCGACCGCCTTTACCGGATTGTAAAAACTGTCATCATAAGGATCCACCATCACCTGCGTAAGAACCGTGGAAACCGTTTTGCAGATTCCGCGCTTCAGGAGCTCTGCCCGGATTGCATTCTGCAGATCATAGCCGATCATGCCCTGGCTCATGGCCGAGCACACCGAGAGCGGCGTTCTGGTATACTGGCTGTAATGCGCCGCCAGATCCTTCATCGCCGTGTGAATCATGCTGACCTGCGGTGCATTGGAAAATACAATTGCAATCTGGTAGCCGTCTTCAATGAAGTTTGCGATCATTACTGCGGTTTTTGCCACTGCAACCTTCTGCTCCGGGAGATTTCTGCCCAGATCCTTATGGCCGAGTGCAATCACCATTCTTTTTTTGCTCATACTTTTCTCCTGTCAGATTTCTGCAATATCAATAAGTGACATTTCCTTTGCCTTGTTCTCGAGCGAAGTTGCCAGCGCCTCGGCCGTATCAATGGCCGTCAGAACATTCACGCCTGTCTCAATGGCATTCCGGCGGATAATGAAACCGTCCTTGGAAGCCTCCGCACCCTCACGCGGGGTATCGATAATGAGATCCAGCTCATGTCCAAGCACCAGATCCAGGATGTTAGGGGATTCCTGCTCAACCTTGCGGACCATGTAAGCCTTGATGCCGGCATCTTTCAGCACCTGGCAGGTGCCTCTGGTTGCAAAGATCCGGTAGCCGACCGCCTCAAAACGCCGTGCAATCGGAATGATGTCCTGTTTATCCTCATCCTTTACCGTAATAACCATGTTCTTATATTTCGGAAGCTGCAGTCCCGCACCCTGGAAAGCCTTGTAGAGCGCCTCATTGAAGCTCCTTGCGATGCCGAGACATTCGCCGGTGGATTTCATTTCCGGCCCGAGGGAAATATCGGCACCCTTGATTTTTTCAAAGGAGAATACCGGCATCTTGATTGCATAATAGTCCGCTTCCTTCTGGAGTCCCGGTGTATAGCCGAGCTCCCGGATGGTATGTCCGCAGATAATCCTGGTCGCAAGCGGTACGATCGGGATACCGGTCACCTTGGAAATATACGGTACGGTACGGGAGGAACGCGGATTTACTTCAATAATATATACATCGTCTCCGTCTGCTATAAACTGGATGTTGACCATGCCGATGACGTGCAGCGCGCGGGCAAGTTTTTCCGTATAATCAATGATCGCTGCCTTGGCTGCCGACGTGATCGCCTTGGCCGGGTAAACGGAGATGGAATCGCCGGAATGTATGCCGGTTCTCTCGATATGCTCCATGATACCCGGAATCAGTATGTCTCTGCCGTCACAGATTGCATCAACCTCCAGCTCCTTGCCGCGGATATATTTATCCACAAGAATCGGATGCTCCTGGGTAAACTGGTTGATCGCGTCAATGAATTCCTCTACGTCCTCATCGCTGATGGCAATACGCATGCCCTGGCCGCCAAGCACATAGGACGGACGTACAAGCACCGGATATCCGAGCTCCCGTGCTGCCGTCTTTGCCTCCGCGCTGGTAAATACCGTATGACCTGCCGGTCTCCGGATACCGGTTTTCTGCAGAATCTCATCAAAACGCTCCCGGTCCTCGGCAGCATCCACATCCGTCGCCTGGGTTCCGAGAATCGGAACGCCCATGCTCTCCAGCGCTTCCGTAAGCTTGATAGCTGTCTGTCCGCCGAACTGCACCACTGCCCCGTCCGGCTTCTCAATATCCACAATATTTCTGACATCCTCCGGCGTCAGCGGCTCGAAATACAGCTTGTCGGCAATGTCAAAATCAGTGGAAACCGTCTCCGGATTGTTATTGATGATAATGGTTTCATAGCCTTCCTTTTTAAAGGCCCAGGTGGAATGCACGCAGCAGAAATCAAACTCGATGCCCTGTCCGATCCGGATCGGACCGGAGCCGAGCACCAGTACCTTTTTCTTGCCGTTCTTTTCCGGCACCGCTTCATTCTCCGAGCCGAATACCGAGTAGTAATACGGGGTTGCCGCTTCAAATTCCGCCGCACAGGTATCTACCATCTTGAAGGCGGCAAGGATTCCTTCATCCTCGCGCATCTTCCGTATTTCCTCTGTTGTCCTGCCGCTGAGACGGGAAATAACCGTATCCGGAAATTCAATCCGTTTCGCTTCTCTTAAAAGCGCAGGCGTAAGAGATTCCTCGCGGAGTCTTGTTTCCATTTCCACAAGAATCTTGAGTTTATCGATAAACCACTCGTCGATCTTTGTGATTTCATGGATCATGGAATAGCTGCAGCCTCTCCGGAGTGCCTCGGCAATAACCCAGATTCTGCGGTCGTCGATACGGTGCAGCATCTTTTCCAGGTCATGGTCGTCCAGTCCGGAAAAATCATAGGACAGAAGCGAATCCACATGCTGCTCCAGTGAGCGGATTGCTTTCATGAGGCCGCCCTCAAAATTATTGGCAATGGCCATCACCTCGCCGGTTGCCTTCATCTGGGTGCCCAGACTGTGCTCTGCGGTTACAAATTTATCAAAAGGAAGACGCGGCATCTTTACGACGCAGTAATCCAGCATAGGCTCAAAGGTAGCATAGGTTTTTCCGGTTACACTGTTGCGGATCTCATCCAGCGTATAGCCCAGCGCGATCTTTGCCGCCACCTTTGCAATCGGATAGCCGGTTGCCTTGGAAGCAAGCGCAGAGGAACGGGAGACACGCGGATTGACCTCAATGACACAGTATTCGAAGCTTTCCGGGTTCAATGCATACTGCACGTTGCAGCCGCCGGTGATCCCGAGCTCGGTGATGATCCGGAGCGCACTGGTACGCAGCATCTGATATTCCTTGTCCGAAAGCGTCTGCGATGGTGCAACAACAATAGAATCGCCGGTGTGGACGCCGACCGGATCCAGATTTTCCATATTGCAGACGGTGATGACATTCCCGGCACCGTCACGCATAACCTCATACTCGATTTCCTTCCAGCCTGCGATGGAACGCTCAACCAGTACCTCATGGACACGGGACAGGCGGAGTCCGTTTTCCAGGATCTCCCTGCAGCTCTCCTCATCTGCGGCAATACCGCCGCCGGAACCGCCCAGCGTATAGGCCGGCCGGAGTACAATCGGATAGCCGATCTCACGGGCAACACGGAGTCCGTTCTCCACATCATGCACAACCTCGGATGCTGCCACCGGCTCGCCGAGCTTCTGCATGGTTTCTTTGAACATCAGCCGGTCCTCAGCCTTTTTAATGGTAAGTGCGGTAGTTCCGATGAGACGTACCTGATGGGATGCAAGGAATCCTGCCTCATCAAGTGCCATAGCCAGGTTAAGACCTGCCTGCCCGCCCAGTGTCGGGAGGACAGAATCCGGTTTTTCCTTCTCGATCAGATGCTCTACGGTTTCCAGTGTCAGCGGCTCAATGTATACATGATCGGCAATATCCTTATCCGTCATGATCGTAGCCGGATTGGAGTTGAGGAGAACAACCTCGACCCCCTCCTCCCGGAGACTGCGGCAGGCCTGCGTGCCTGCATAATCAAACTCTGCCGCCTGTCCGATGATGATCGGACCCGAACCGATTACCAGTACCTTCTTAATACTCTCGTCTCTCATCCGCTCATCCCTCCATCATTCTGACAAAACGGTCAAACAGATATCCGGAATCCTGCGGTCCAGGACATGCCTCCGGATGATACTGCACGGTCATGATTTTCTTATTCAGGTATAAAAGTCCCTCGTTGGTCCTGTCATTTACATTGTAGAATGCCTCTTTTGCAACTGCCGGATCGAGCGATGCGGTATCTACCGCATAGCCATGGTTCTGTGAGGTGATGTAAACCCTGCCGGTTTCCAGATCTTTGACCGGATGATTGCCGCCCCGATGCCCGTACTTGAGCTTAAAGGTATCCGCGCCGGTTGCAAGCGCCATCAGCTGATGTCCGAGACAGATTGCAAAAATAACGGCATCCGCATCATAAAGCTTACGGATTTCCCTGATGATCTCCGTATTTTCCTTCGGATCTCCCGGCCCGTTGGAGAGCATAATGCCGTCCGGATTTGCCGCAAGAATTGCCTCCGCTCTGGTGTCTGCCGGATAAACCGTAACCTCGCACCCGTGCTTCTGGAGTGAGCGGATAATGTTCCTTTTTGCACCGAGATCGAGGAGTGCCACCTGCTTCGGGGCCTTTTCACCCGTATACCGTGTGCCGTCCGGGTTCATTGCATTCGCCGTCCAGGCTTCTTTGACGGTTGTCCGCATGACAACTCCCTGCACCGTATAGGCGCGGATCCGGTCAAGGACCTCCCGGAGTGCCTCTCCCTCATACCGCTTTGTGGTAACCATGCCGTTCATGGTTCCCTCATCACGGAGACGCTTGGTCAGCGCACGGGTATCAATTCCCGCGATACCCGGAATCCCGTATTTCCTGAGGAAGTTCTGGATGGTGTTTTCCGATCTCCAGTTGCTCGGCATCCTGGACAGCTCACGCACAATGTAGGCGTCCACCCAGGGCTTTGCGGATTCCATATCCTCAAAACAGATTCCGTAGTTTCCGATCAGCGGATAGGTCTGCACCACTGCCTGACCGGCATAGGAAGGATCTGTCAGAACCTCCAGGTATCCGGTCATGGAAGTGTTGAATACGATCTCAGAGATCACTTCCTTGTCTGCGCCGATCGAAGTTCCTTTATACATCGTTCCGTCTTCAAGTATCAGAAAAGCATCCATCTGTTCTCTCCTTTTTGCTTCCGGAGGAAGCATCTCCATTTATCGGGGAAGCATCCCATTATACTGGGAAATCGCCGGTAAAAACCTCTGCAGCCGGTCCGGTCATAAAGCAGTGCCCGGTATCTCTGTCATAGCGGATCTTAAGATCGCCGCCCAGAAGATGGATCAGAACCTCATCATCCAGTTTTCCGGCCATCACACCGGCGAATGCTGCTGCCGTTGCACCGGTTCCGCAGGCCAGCGTCTCTCCAGAGCCGCGTTCATATACTCTGAAACGGATCTCCTTTCTGCTGACAGTCTCAATAAATTCCGAGTTGACCTTGTCCGGAAAACGCGGATGTGTCTCAAAATCTTTCCCATATAAAACAAAATCCAAATCAGAGACCCTTGAAACACCAAGTTCCCTGTTGTCCTCCAGAAAATATACCGCATGCGGGTTGCCCGCATCTGCACCGATAAACCTGAGATGCATCCCCTTTACTGTGATTTCCTCCGGGACTGCACTCGTCAGAGTTAGCTTTCCCATATCCACCGCAGCGATGGTCATTTTTCCGTTTTCAACAAACAGCTTAATGTTCTTATGTCCTGATTTGGTATCAATTACTGCTTCACGGCGGTCTCCTGAAATGATGCCGTGATCATATATGTATTTTGCGACACAGCGTATTCCGTTGCCGCACATACTGCCTTCCGATCCGTCGAGATTGAACATATGCATATAGGCATCTGCCGTCTCCGAGGGTTCGATCAGAATCAGCCCGTCTCCCCCGACACCAAAGTGCCGGTCTGCAATGCGTTTTGCGAGAGCAGATGGATCAGGAACTTTTTCTTCAAAGCAATTCACATATACATAGTCGTTTCCGCAACCCTGCATTTTTGTAAATTTCATATTTGTCCCTTCTGAAAATCATTTCGACTTATAATAGCAAAAAAGGCTATCGGTAGCAAGTGAATTTTAAATCTGTTCTTTAAAAAAGCCGGCAGCGGGCGATTCATGATATCCGTCCGTCTGCCGGCTTTACAGCTGCAGTTATTTTTTCTGTCTGCCGAGATAGGCAGCCTTGATCTCCTCATTTTCCAGAAGTTCCCTGCCGGTTCCGGACATTACGATGTTTCCGGTTTCCATAACATAAGCCTGATCTGCAACCTTCAGAGCCATATTGGCATTCTGCTCAATCAGAAGGATGGTTACGCCGCTCTCCTGGTTTATTTTCCGGATGATATCAAAAATTTCCTGCACAATAATCGGTGCAAGACCAAGCGAAGGCTCATCCAGCATCATGATCTTGGGATTGCTCATCAGTCCCCTGGCAACAGCCAGCATCTGCTGCTCGCCGCCGGAAAGTGTACCGGCAAGCTGCCAGCTTCTCTCCTCGAGTCTCGGAAAAAGCTTATAAACCTTGTCAATATCCTTGTCGAGATTGTCTTTCCGGAGATAGGCTCCGATTCTGATATTCTCAATGACCGTCATATCCGGGAATACATGTCTCCCTTCCGGACAGAGCGTAATGCCCTTTGCAACCCGCGCCGGCGTCGGCATACCGGTTATATCCTCACCGTTGAATTCAATGGAGCCGGCACTTGGCTTTACAAGTCCTGCGATTGTACGGAGTGTGGAGGATTTGCCGGCACCGTTGGCACCGATCAGCGTAACAATGGTGTGCTCCGGCACATCAAAGGAAATTCCCTTGACGGCTTCGATTCCGCCGTAATTTACCTTTATGTTGTTCAGTTTAAGCATCATCTTCTGTTACCCCCAGATACGCCTCGATTACTTCCTGATTGTTCTGTACCTCGTCCGGTGTACCGCTGGCAATCAGCTTTCCGAAATTGAGAACGTAGATACGCTCGGAAATCTGCATGACCAGATCCATATGATGCTCGATCATAAAAACGGTCAGATGATAATCATCGCGGATCTTCTGTATGAAATCCGTCAGATCCTGTGTTTCCTGCGGATTCATGCCGGCTGCCGGTTCATCCAGGAGGAGGAGCTTGGGATCTGTGGCAAGTGCTCTTGCAATTTCCAGCCTCCTCTGCAGACCGTACGGGAGAGAAGATGCAACATCATCCTTATACTGATAAAGATCCTGCTCACGGAGCAGCGCTTCTGTCTTATCCCGCATCCGCTTCTCTTCTTTTGCATTAAGACGGAGCGTCGCTGAAAAAACATTGTCATGTGCTCTTAAATGCTGTGCAATCAGTACATTGTCAAAAACAGAAAGCTGACTGAACAGACGGATATTCTGGAAAGTTCTTGCGATGCCGAGTCTTGTGATGGCATCCGGAGACTTGCCGCGGAGCGCGGTTTCCTCAAAGCTTACCGCGCCGCTGGTCGGCTGGTAAATACCGGTAATGCAGTTGAAAGCGGTCGTCTTGCCGGCGCCGTTCGGCCCGATCAGTGCTACGATCTCTCCCTCATTTACCTCCAGAGAGAGGTTGTCCACCGCCGTGACACCGCCGAACTGCATGGTTACATTTTCCATCAGGAGAACGTGCTTTTTACCCTTTGTCATTTTGCATTCGCCTCCGTCTTTTTATTCTTTTTCCTTTTAAATAATCCAAAGAACCAGTTCCAGCTGAATTCCTCCGTCCCCATCAGTCCCTTGCGGTAGAAAAGAACCACTACCATCAGCAGGATGGAGAAAATAACCATTCTGAAGCCGGACCGGAACAGCGGAACATTGAAAGAACCGATTGTAAGCGGTTCATCAAAGAAACGCAGGAGCTCTCTGCCGCCTGTAACAAGAAATGCACCCAGTACGGAGCCGCTTACGGAACCGATGCCGCCGATAACCACGATCAGAAGGATATCATAGGTAAGCGAAACCTGGAAGGTCTTGGAATCGATGGAACGCATGAACATTGCAAGCATGCCGCCGCTGATTCCCGCAAAGAAGGAGGAAATGACAAAGGAAAGCTCTTTTGTGCGGAACAGGTTGATGCCCATTGCCTCCGCAGCGATTTCATCCTCTCTGACCGCCTTGAACATCCTTCCGTAGGAGGAATTGATCAGAAGCACCATCAGACCGATACAGACTGCTGTAAGGAACAGTGCCTCATACAGACTGCTGAATCCCGGGATGGATTTCAGACCGTAGGATCCGTTGGTAATCTGATTCAGCTGCGGTGCAGCAATCAGCGCACGGATGATTTCCGCAAAGCCAAGCGTTGCAATGGCAAGATAATCGGATTTAAGACGGAGCACCGGAATGCCGATCAGTGCAGCACAGCCTGCAGCTACCAGACCGCCGAGAATCAGTGCCGCAGGAATCGGGAATTCAACATTCGCGATTACCGGGCTGATGCCGGAGATATAGTAAACGGAGGCACGGGTTGCTGCCGGAATCGTAAAAATCGCGGTAACATAGGCACCCAGTGCCATAAAGCCTGCCTGTCCGAGTGAAAACAGTCCGGTGAAGCCGTTAACGAGGTTCATGGAAACGGCAACAACCGCATAAACCAGCGAACGCTCAATAATGGAAATTGCATAGCTGTAGGAATATTTGTTGGCCTCCAGATATCCGCAGATTCCCAGAATCAGCGCGATCAGCAGGAGATCCAGAAGCAGATTTCTCTTCTTTTCTTTTGTCAGTGTTATTTTCATCTCTCCATCCCCTTATACCTTATTGGTTGTCTTCTCGCCGAAAAGTCCTGTCGGACGAACGAGGAGAATAATAATCAGTACGACAAATGTAAAGGCATCGGAAAATGTCGAGTAGCCGGCTGCAACCAGCGCTGTTTCGCCGAGTCCGAGGACAAAACCGCCGACAACCGCACCCGGTATCGAACCGATTCCGCCGAATACTGCGGCAACGAAGCATTTCAGTCCCGGAAGGCTGCCGGAGAACGGAAATACGGTCATACGGTCTGTGAAGTAGAGAATGGAGCCGACTGCCGCAAGGAGCGATCCGATTGCAAAAGTAATGGAAATGGTGCGGTTGATATCAATGCCCATCAGAGAGGCTGTCTCATAATCCTTGGATACCGCGCGCATGGCCATGCCCATCCGGGTGTGCTGGATCAGTGTGATCAGAAGATACACAAGCACAAGTGTAAGTACCGGTGTAAAGAAGGTTACAAAAGATGCGGAAAGACCGCCGATCTGATAAATCTTCTTTAATCCCGGAATTTCCGGATAAGCCATCGGAAGCGCCGTGAACAGATAGGTTGCCAGATTCTGCAGAAGGTAGGAAACACCGATGGCGGAAATCATGACAGACATCCTCGGTGCGGACCGGAGCGGCTTGTAGGCTACTCTCTCGATGCCGACACCCAGCATGGTTGTCACAATCAGCACAAGCGGAATCGCCAGATACCAGGGCATGCTCGCCATGGCAAAAATCATAAAATAGCCTGCCATCATAAAAATATCACCATGTGCAAAATTGATCAGCCGGAGGATACCGTAAACCAGGGTGTATCCGATAGCGATCAGTGCATAAGCGCCGCCGAGTGAAATACCTGTCAGACACTGCTGCAGGAAAGTTGTAAGAGACATATCTGTCCGCTCCTTTGATTTGGATTGCCGGATAACCGGCTGCCGGCCCGTCCGGGTCAGCCTGTGTAAACGCATAATGAAGGGTCAGACCTTGGCGGGTTTGGCCCTTCATGAGATTTGAAATATAATCCCGGATGAATTTACTTTACGGTTGTGGTTGTCAGGAACTGGAACTTGCCGTCCTTGACCGTCTTGATGAAGGCCATATCCTTGTTTGCATCGCCTTCCTCGTTAAAGGAAATGGATCCGGTAACACCGTCAAACTGAACACCCTTTAATGCATCCTTGATCTTCTCACCGTCTGCGGACTGTGCTTTCTCAATTGCATTGTATGCTGCAAGATAAGCATCATAGCCAAGTGCGGATACTGCAGGGATGATATCGCTCTGCTTGTTGGTCTTTAAATATTCCTTGAAGCCCTTGATAAAGGAAGCGGCTTCATCATTTGCCGGCTCAGCCTCATCAAAGAAAGTGGAAAGCACGATGCCCTCCGCAGAGGAACCGGCATTCTCAATGATGGTTGCATTCTCCCATGTATCACCGGCAGCAATCAGAGATGTAAGTCCCAGTTCACGTGCCTGCTTGATGATCAGCGGTGCTGTTGTAATGGAAGACGGTGCAAAAATAATGTCCGGGTTCTTGGCCTTGATGTTTGTAAGAATTGCCTTGAAATCTGTCTGGTTGGTCTGGAACTGCTCCTCATCGGCAACGCTTCCGCCGAGCTTTGTGAATGCAGTCTTGAAATAGCTGCCGAGGCCGGAAGAATAATCATCGCCGAGCTGTGTGATAATGGCTGCATTCTTGTAGCCGTTTTCATATGCATAGTTAGCCATCACAGTACCCTGGAACGGATCAAGGAAGCAGACACGGAAGTAATAGTCATTTCCCTGTGTAACCTGCGGGTTTGTGCAGGAGCAGCCGATTGCCGGAACCTTTGCATCGGCAAAGATCTGTCCTGCCGCAATGGAAACACCGGAGCCATAGGAGCCGAGCACTGCGGAAACCTTTTCACTCATCAGTTTGTTTGCAGCATTGACTGCTTCTGTCTTATCGGACTTGTTGTCTACTTCAACAAGCTCAATCTTATAGTCATCATTTCCGATCTTGACGGTCGGGTGTGTCTGGTTTGCATAACGGATACCCAGAACCTCCTGGAATCCGCCGCCGCCATTCTCACCTGTAGTCGGCTCAAAAACACCGATCTTTATGACCTTTTCCTTGGAAGCGGATGCTCCGGAACCTGCACTGCCGCAGGCTGCAAGGCCGAATGCCATGGATGCGCAAAGGGAAACTGCAATAAGTTTTCTGATTTTCATACTACTCCTCCTTTTTGTGTTTGCGTACGGTAGACAATTGTATTTGCTGCGCAAACATTTTGATTCATTTTAGCACTATTCTGAAATAATGCAACAACTTTCCATGACTTTTTTTCATGACAGAAAAAGGGAGCAGCCGCATTTCTGCGGCAGCTCCCTTGCTGTTGCTTTATTTAACCATTATTTATAGTCGCTTCATTCCGATTTGTCAATCCGTTATTTCTGCTTTTTCCGGCTTCTTTTCTTTTCCACAAGCTCCCGGAATTCCTCTTCTGTCATATTCAGCTCCTGGAGACGCTGTTTCCTTTTTTCCTTCATTTTGTGCTTCAGACGGAATTCATCCCGCAGATTCTTGATTTTCCATGCGGTTCCGCCGCCAAGGATAAAAAAGGCTGCAATGCCGGCAATGGTCAGGATACTGACAGAAGCCACCGCTACCTTGGTGCCGGTCGGTACCTCATCAAGAATCACCTGGATGGAGGGTTCCTTTTCAAGATAGTATTTTCCGACCACCCGGCTGTCGGCCAGATACTGGATTTCCGCTACGGCATCTGTCGGTGCATCTGCACGCAGATTGTAGTTCAGACTGTAGGCAATGCCGTCCTGCGAGGATCCCTTGGGCAGAGAAACCGTCATGTTTTTAGGAAAATGCAGATCCGATACCTGACAGCTGTCCGACACGATGGTATCTGCAACCAGACGTTTCCTGATTGCATCCATATCCGTAATGCTGCTGTCTACCTTCTGGTTCTCGAATTCATCAAAGCCGAGATTCAGCATGGTCTCCGTATCCACATAATGATACGGTGTCTTGTCCATCAGGACAACCGCAACCAGACGTCTCCCGTCGGACTCCGCCATCGTCACCAGCGTGTTTCCGGTATCCTTGGTATAGCCGGTTTTTCCGCCGACCACACGTGCATCGTAGTATTTGGTTCCCTCCAGGAGCATTTTATGCTCCATGTAGACTGTCTTGCCTTCCGGTACCTTTTTGGTTGCCGCAAGCGTATGGGAGGTATGGGAATCAATTTCCCGGAACTTGCTGTTCTGCATTGCCGCAGCGCCGATCAGCGCCATGTCATAGGCCGTTGTATAATGATCCTCCGAGAACAGACCGGACGGATTGGAAAAATGCGTATTCTGACAGCCAAGCCGGATCGCCTCTGCATTCATCATATCCGCGAATGCCTCTCTTGAACCGGCTACGTGCTCTGCGAGTGCATTCGCCGCTTCGTTTGCGGATTTGAGCAGCAGGGCATAAAGGCAGTCGGAAACGGTCAGTACGTCTCCCTCATCAATCTGCGCATTGGAAGATCCGGCATCTACGTTGTAGACTGCATCATGGGAAAACTTGACTTTTTCATCAAGGCCGCAGTGTTCAAGCACCACAAGAGCCGTCATGATCTTTGTAATGGATGCCGGATACAGCTTCTCGGAGGAGTTCTTCTCAAAAAGCACCGCTCCCGTATCCACATCCATGACGATGCCTGCCTCAGCCGTGAGCTGTGCCGTCGGATATGTCCAGGCGGCATACGCCGTAAAAGGCATAAGCATGTTTATGATAATCATCAGGATGCCGAGTACTGCCGGCAGAATCCTTTTTTCAGCCTTATTAAAAAACACCATCCATCCTCTTTCCGTATGTATTTCTCTGCGTTTATGCCGCATCTTTTTCATGCCGCATCAGTATATTTTATCCTTATTGAGCCGCGCATAATGAAACATGTACTGCTGCAGAATCCCGAGAACCGGTGCATATGCCTCCGGCCAGCTTCCGTGGTAGACCTCCTGCAGAATCCGGTTCATCCAGACATCCTGCGGGCAGACCGCAATCCTGTGGAAACCGAAAAGTGCAGCACAGCTGGCAACCTTGATACCGGCTCCCCGTACTTCCATAAGCCGCTGCAGCAGCTCTGCATCCGGGAGTATTTCCATCGCCGTAAGATCCAGCTCACCGTTTCTGACACTTTCTGCTGCCTGCAGGATATATCCGCAGCGGTAGCCGGCTCCTGTTGTACGGATTTCCTCCATACTGAGGGCAGCCAGTGCCTCCG
>CAZPEW010000014.1:0-2088 GCA_964585695.1 uncultured Lachnospiraceae bacterium | reverse complement strand
AAAAGCAGCCGTATTCATTCACAATCTCCTCCCCGGCAAGTGCCGAGAGTTTCCGGATAATGGTCCGGATTGCCGGCACCGACTTGCGCTGGGAAATCAGAAAACTGATCAGCATTTCAAAGCGATCCTGGTTCAGGACGCGGATGCCGCTCCCGTAGGCAATGCAACGTCTGAGGAAACTGTCCTCCGGCATACAGCAGGCACGGTATATACCGTAATCCGCCTCCAGATCAAAATAGCGGACGTAATAGCTCTCCCACTCCTCGCGGCTGCAGGAAACAGAAAAGCTTCCGTCCTGATGATCCCGTATCCGGAGATAGCGGCTGCCGGAAAGCACATCATAGGCGCCATCCTCATCTGCTGCGGGAAGCATCCGGAAGCACTGCCCGGATTCCGCAATCGCCGGCAGAGAAAAATCGTCAATCCTCAAGCGGAGCATTGAGCACCTCGGTTCCCGGAAGCACAAAGCGGCCGTCTGCAATAACTGCAGCGCTGCTGCCGTCCCTGCGGGTCAGCACAATGGAATCCAGTTCATTGTACGGAATCGTAATATCGGTATGAACCGCAAAATAAGCCTGCTCCGGCGCGGTTTTGCGCAGCAGGGAGACACTGTTGTCCTTTGCCGTCAGTTCTTTCCCGTCCGGATTCCTGAGCTGCATATCCTCCATAAAGGAGTAGCAGGTATCTCCCACCGCAAAATGCGGGCCGGTCTTCTCCGCAATCAGAATCGGCATCATCGCACCGATTCCGTATTTCCGGACGGCCGCATAGGCCCTTGTGTTGGTGCCTATTGCAAACTCCCCCAGCGGCAGGTGCTCCTTCTCTCCAAAGATCACCTTGCGGATCAGCGCCCTGCCATCCTCAGGATCGGCAAAATTTCCGCAGCTGTAATCCGTGACCCGGCCGTCCTCAAATACAAGACGGAGATCCGTAAAACGGGTTCCCTCAATATAAACAGAACGCACATGCAGGACCCCATGGGTCCCCTCCAGCTGCGGAGAAGTAAATACCTCACCCAGCGGAATATTCACATCCGAAAGACAGTTCTCAAAATTGCTCTCCCGCTCCGGATGCAGTAGCGGATGCAGATATACTGTCATATCCGTCCCGTTGCCTCTGCCTGTGACATGTACATATTCCGCTTCATCCAGCGCATCGCAGAGCTTCTTTTGAATCGGGCCGTAAACACCGGCATCCATCGTATTGATGCCGATTGTCTCCCGGAAAATCTCCTCAAAATGCGCTCCGACAGAAGGCAGCGGCCAGGAAATGATCGTAAACGAACGCTCCTCCTCCAGAATGAATTCATGCACAAGCAGCTGCATACTGTTCTGGAAGCTGCCGTAGCAGGCTGCCTGGTGCTCCGTAAAACGCAGTTTCTCCTTTTTTTCCTCTGCCTCGAATGCAGGCTCCCCGAAGCTCTCCATGACAACCGGCCCCGCATAGCGGCGGATCTCCTCTCCGAAGGAAAGAAATACCTGCTTCCGCTCCTCCAGAAGGCGTGATACAATCCTGTCACCCATTACCAGGGACAGATCATATGCATGATCCTCCTCCATCTGTCGGTTTGCAATAAGAGAAAAACCCTGTCCGCGGCCCGGATTCCCCGTCAGGAAATGCATCGGCTGCCTCGGCACCGTATAGTCATAGTGATCCTGCCGGAAACAGCCGGCTGTTTTCCTCACAACACGCTCAAAACCGGGCGTATATCTGAATTCAATGACAGACTTCCTGTCATAAGGCTTGCCAGCCAGACGGAAGCCCTCTTTAAAGCCCCTGTACCAGGTTTCCGCCATGCGGTCAATATCCTCCTCCGGCAGACTGCAGATGAAACGGGCTGTTTCCAGCAGTTCCGGAGAGACATAGCCGCCCAGACGGTACAGATAGTCCGTATTCCGGAAATCCGCCGTTTCGATTACTCTTTTCAGGCAGGTTTCCAGCGGAAGATACTTCTCCTGCATCTCCCTCTCCGTAAAAAGCTCCGAATCATCATAGCAGTAGGAATACAGCACCGAACGGACTGTTTTTACGTCCGGGAGGATTTTTCCGCCTGTTCTGCGGTCTGTTTCCAGATAACTGTCCTCAAAC
>CAZPEW010000013.1:18686-21440 GCA_964585695.1 uncultured Lachnospiraceae bacterium | reverse complement strand
TAACACTGTATGAAAAGACAGACCGGCTTGGCGGCCAGTGGCTGCTTGCTGCAGTTCCGCCCGGAAAGGAACAGCTTAATTCCTTTACCGTATGGCAGAAAGGCGCGCTCTTACGGAATAATGTAAAGGTGCTCCTGAATACGGAAGTCACGCAGGAGCTTGTCAGAAATGAGCGCCCGGACAAAATCATCTATGCGGCCGGTGCCAGACCTGCCGTACCGCCGATCCCCGGAATAAAAGAAGGCATGCAGAGCGGATTTGTCTGCACTGCGGAAGATATCCTCAGAGGCGCCGTGGATTTCAGCGGACATGCTGTCGTGATCGGAGGCGGAATCGTAGGCGCGGAAACAGCCGAGCATCTTGCTGTTCACGGCTGTACTGTCACCATCATAAAAAGAGGTGCAGACATTGCCGGCGATATGGTCGGCGCACCGCGGCATTTCCTCATGGAATCTCTCAGAAAATACAACGCGGAACTGCTGGAAAATACAAAGACACTGGAAATTACAAAAAATGCCGTACTTACAGAAAAGAACGGTCTTGCACGGCTGATCCCGGCAGATCTCGTTGTCATTGCATCCGGATCAAGACCGGAAAGCGCTCTGTTTGACGATATCAAGGATCTTGCAGATACCACTGCTGTAGGCGATGCCCGCGAGGTCGGCAAGGCTCTGACCGGTATTGATGCTGCCTACCGCGCCGCAATGGAAATATAATCTGCTGTTCAGTTTCAGTTTTAAGGAGGAATTATTATGACTTATACAGGCCCTGTTTTCCGTCCGCCTTTTGAGGCGAATTCTCTGCTTCTGGAGGTCACAGTCGGCTGCAGCCATAACGGCTGCACCTTCTGCACAATGTACCGCAATACCTGCTTCCAGGTTTCACCGATGGAGCAGATTGAAAATGATTTAAAGGAAGCACGTGCGCAGTATCGTTCCGTAAAACGCATCTTCCTCGTGAATGCGGATCCGTTTGTACTGCGCGCAGACAAGCTGAAGGCTATTGCCCTGAAAATCAATGCATATTTTCCGCCTCGGTCAGCAACATCATTCACAAAACAGATGCCGAGCTCCAGGAGCTGCGGGATTTAAAAATCAACGAGCTGAATATCGGTGTCGAGTCCGGTATGGATGAGGTGCTCTCCCATCTCAACAAAGGTTTTACGCTGGAGGAAGCACGCACCCAGCTTATGCGCCTGAATAAAGCAGGTATAGACTTCTCGGCAAATATCATACTCGGCGCAGCCGGCATGGAAAAATCCCTCGCGAATGCTGAGGCAAGCGCAGCTCTCCTGAACGAGGTCAGACCTTACCTCATTTTCCTGGCTACACTCCACATCGATCCGGGCAGCCCTCTTTATGACGAGCTGAAGGCCGGCCGCTTTACAGAAAACACCCTGGGGCAGAATCTGGAGGAGGAGCTTGCATTCCTGAAGGCGCTGAAGCTGAACGGAACCGCATTCTTCGGTCTCCATACCTCCAATGTCATTCCGCTGGCAGGCATTCTGCCGAAAGACCAGAACATACTTATAGACAAGCTCCGGAAAGGTATCGATTCCATCCCGGAAAGGATCCGCAATTCACGGCCGGAAAAAGGCTATGAAGGTATCTCACTGATTGATGAAACAGAGGAGGACTGATTATTATGAACACATTCACATTGGCAAACGGCACTGAAATCCCGCAGTTAGGGCTGGGTATCTATCTGGCCGGCCAGGGACAGGCAACCGAGCAGGCTGTCCTCTGGGCACTGGATGCAGGCTACCGGCATATAGACACGGCATCTGTATATGGAAATGAAAAGGAAGTCGGACGCGCACTGCAGATTACCGATGTTCCGAGAGAAGATATCTTTATTACCGGAAAGGTCTGGAATGACCAGATCCGCGATGGTCTCACCTATGAATCCGTTGCCCGGACGCTGGAGAATCTCCGGACGGATTATCTGGATCTCTGCCTCCTGCACTGGCCGGTTGAGGGTACCCGCGAGGCCTGGCTGGCTCTGGAGTATCTGTATTCTAAGGGACTCGTCCGTGCAATCGGTGTAAGCAACTTCCATCAGCACCATATTGAGGAAATGAAGGAATATGCTTCTGTTCTGCCGATGGTGGACCAGATCGAGTCCCACCCGCTTCTCAGCAACCAGGAGCTCATCGACTGGTGTCAGGCTAACAATATCCAGGTCGGCGCCTGGAGTCCGCTCGGCGGTCCCCAGGTTCCGCTCCTCCGCCATCCTGCGCTTCTCTCTCTCGCAGAGAAATACGGCAGATCACCGGCGCAGATCGTGCTCTGCTGGGATATCCAGAGAGGTATCTTTGTTATCCCTAAATCCGCACACCAGAACCGGATTATAGAGAACAGTCAGATTTTTGATTTTGCTCTTACCGATGCCGATATGGAGCTGATCAGTTCTCTCAACAGGAACTACCGTGTCGGACCGGACCCGGATAATTTCAGCTTCTGACCGCTCCGCAGATATTAACAAAAAAACGCAGCACTCATAAGTGCTGCGTTCCTCTGGTAAAATCCAAGTCTGTTTCCTGCTGATCTTGTCTGCTGACAGCCTTATCTGCGGGCCAGCATTTTATGACCCAGTGTATCTGCGGTCATAATTGCCGCGCAGACATCCTCCGGCAGAACCGTAAACGGCATGTTGGACATTGTGTCATTCGGCGCACAGGCTGCCTCCGCAACCGTCATTGCCTTTTCCCGTGTCAGTTCCTTTACACCGAGCTGCTCCATGGTAACCGGCAGG
>CAZPEW010000013.1:13620-18676 GCA_964585695.1 uncultured Lachnospiraceae bacterium | reverse complement strand
TTTCAAGCTCCTCCAGCGGTGCATCCTCCAGAATCAGCTGTACCAGCGTACCGAATGCAACCTTCTCGCCATGGTACATTGCATGGCATTCCTCCAGAACCGTAAGACCATTGTGGATGGCATGTGCTCCGGCAAGTCCGCCGCTCTCAAAGCCAAGTCCGGAAAGAAGTGTATTCGCTTCCACAATATTCTCTACCGCACGTGTGCAGGATCCGGTCTCCAGCGCAAGCTTTGCCTTCTCACCATCCGCAAGCAGTGTATTGAGGCAGAGCTCTGCCAGTGCCATACCGGCGAGTGTTGCTTTTCCGCCTGCACAGGTATCCGCATTTTTCCGGAGGCATGCACGCGCCTCAAAATAGGTTGCAAGTGCATCGCCGATGCCGGATACGGTAAGACGTACCGGAGATTTTGCAATGACAGCACTGTCCATGATAACCATTTCCGGATTGGACGGCAGGAAAAGGTAGTTCTCAAATACGCCCTCATCCGTATAAATTACGCTTAAAGCACTGCTAGGTGCATCAGATGCTGCACCGGTCGGGCAGATGACAACCGGTGCCTTCTGGTAAAAGGCTGCCGCTTTTGCAGTGTCAAAAATCTTTCCGCCGCCGTCACCGATGATCACATCGCAGCTTTTTTCCGTCATCAGAGACATGATACGGTTGATTTCGTTTCTGGAGCATTCGCCGTTAAAAAGCGCATATTCCATTTCCATGCCAGCTGCGTCAAATCCGCCCTTTAATGCATCCCCGCAGCGCTTTACACCGCTTGCACTGATCAGAATCAGCGCTTTTTTGCCCAGCGTTTTTGCATACTTTCCTACATTTTTCAATTCTCCTGCACTCTGGATGTATTTGCCCGGGCTGTTTAAGATTCTTGACATATCGTTTCCTCCGTAATGTATTCGGCATTGCCGAATTGTTAATATTTTAACCACTTCATTTTCGATATTATAGTATTCATCTTTCCCTATAGCAAGTATTTATTTGACTGCAGCACAGCAATCCGCAAATATTTATGCTGAATTTAAAAATCATAAAATTATTTAATACATTTGATACGGGTGTCAATTTGATGCGGGTGTCAAAATCATGAGGTACCAAAAAATGCATACAGAAAGAATACAGGCCTTCAGCGATGGTATATTTGCCATCCTCATAACAATCCTGGTTCTGGAATTTAAAATACCGGCCTATACCAGCGGTCATTTATATGAATCCGTATTAAATCAGTGGCCCATCTTCCTGGCCTATATCATGACCTTCATTTACATCGGCATCCTCTGGATGTTCCATCATGATCTGTTTGAGTACATCCGGGTGACTACCATCACACTGAATGCACTGAATCTGTTTTCCATCTTCCTCACGACCATGCTGAGCTATTCCATGTCGCTGCTCTCCACCAGTCTGTCGACGGAAAACGCAGCGGATATACAGTTTGCAACCGGTTTCTATTCACTGCTTGCACTCGGAATATCCCTGTCCTATTACCTGATCTACAGATACATTGCCGCATCATCCGCAATTTTATGCTCTCCGGACACAAAAAATCTCTTCCAGACCGTAAAACGCTACCCGCTGGCCAGCACGCTTATTTACGCAGCCGCACTGCTCTTTTCCGTTTTTAATGTCTGGCTGGGATTTATCTTCCTTGCCGCCGGTATCGTTTTCCACTGCCTCGCCTACTGGAAATCCGCCAGAATAAAAGACTGAAACCGGAACCGGTAATCACCTGAAATTATTCATGGCCCGCAGCAGAAGATCCGCAAATACCTGCTTTTCCTCTTTGGTAAAATCCTGGAAGATCTGCTCCTCAAGTTCCTTTGAAATGCGCAGAAAATCATCATGCATGGCATCCGCTTTTTCCGTTGCCTTTACATAGGTGCACCGTGCATCCTCAGGGCTGATTTCCTTCTCAAGATACCCGAGCTGTACAAGCCTGTTGATACTCTCCGTAATCGTACTTTTCTGCTTGCTGAGCGCATCATAAATATCCTTGATCTGCACCTTGCCGTTATTTCTGTATACAACAGCCAGTACGGATCCGTAGCTGGGAACCAGCTCTCCCTTTCCGCAGGACTTCAGCTCTTCCCTTAAATAGTCACTTATCCTTACATGCAGGATGGAATTATATGCAGCAACAGCATCCGGCCTGCCTTTTACAGTATTTTTTCTCATATTCAGCCACCATAATCAACAAAAGTTTCATCATCATATTAATTCTGCATTGAACTTTTGTCAATCTGGCGGCTGAATCACATTTTTTCCGATGCATTGTAAAAAAAACACAGAGCGCGCTTCCGGACCATGAATACAGGCAGCAAAGCCCATACGATACAGCAAGGACACCTGCGATGATCGCTGCTGTCAGCAGGATTCCCGCCGCTCCCGGGTAATCCAGCGGATTGACACCCATATACCTGAAAATCAATCTCACAAACAGCAGATGAATCAGATAAATTCCAAAAGACTGCCGGTCGACCGCCTGCAGCAGCACAGACCTCCATTCGCAATGCTGTATGCATGCGAATGCACCCGCACTCAGCACGATCGTCGGAATTCCGGAATACCCTATCATAAATGAAAAGCTTTCCATACCCTTCCCATAATAGAAATATGCCGTCAGGATATTCAGTACAATTCCGGCAATCAACATAACGAGTCCACCTCTTTTGCCGATCCGGATAATGCCGCTGTGCATGGCATAGCCCAGAAACAGATAGAATGGGTAGATATCAGCAGCATTAATATAAAATGCTGTACTGTCACCCCAGACATCACTGATGGGAAGTACCGCAAAAAACATAAACATCAGAACGAGCAGATACCGGATATCCGCATGCGATGCATGCGCGCTGATCATCTTATAGAACGGAAGGAGGAAGTAGATTCCGAGGATCAGATACAGATACCACAGATGCGACCAGCTTGCGCCGGTATAGATTTCACGGAAACCATATGCCAGACCTCCGGCCGAAAACGCCTCCCGGTTCATCAGCATGTCAAAGACACGGAACAGCATTCCGCACAGAACCAGCGCAGTAAACACCCTCTTTATGTATTTGCAGAACAGCTTATGAGCGGAAACCTCTTTTGCAGGATCCAGAAGCAGTGCGCCGGTTACCATAACAAAAGCAGGAACCGCCCACATGCAGAGCTGCACAATGATCTGTATAAAAAGATACGGCGTGTCCCCTATGTCATCCTGATGCAGCCCGTAGACAGTATATGACGAATGCAGGATGACAACCGAAATGCAGGCAAGCGCACGCATAGCAGAAAGGTACACTGTTTTCTGGTTCTTAATAGTATAATCCATCTCCCACACATCCCTGATCACCGGAAGCCGGTTTCTGCACTGTCTTTTTCCTGACTGTTTTTTTCTTTGTACTGCCGCTTTTTCTGACAGCTGCTGTTGTCTCCGGCTGCGTTGTTTCTGCTGTTTCTGCTGTCGCTTCCGGTGCATAGACTGCAGTATCAGAAGCAGCAGCGGCAGATATCTCAGTTTCGGAGACTGCAGTTTCAGAGAATGCAGTTTCTGGCATCGAGGTTTCATCGGTTCTGGCTTCTGCCGCGCTCTCCTGCTGCGCTTTCCCGCCGGTACATCCGCTTACGGCAATACACAGGAAAAAAGACAGCAGCAGGATGCCCTGCCAGGGCAATCTGCTGCATTTCTTATGATCAGTCAATTCTTGCATAATTGGTATACCTCCATGTACCGTGCTGGCCGTACCAGATCCCGAAACCATTTCTGCCGGTTTCCACCTGGAAGTCCGGATCATAAACTCTGGTCACTCCGTCAACGGTTATTTCCGCCCATCCATGTACGGTCATGCCTCCGCGTACCGAGGGCACCACACCACCCATCAGATGCGCATCGTATCCCATGGCTCTTGCCATCTCCGTAAGCATGGCTGCATATACATAACAGTTCGCTTTATTATTTGTAAATCCAAAATCCGCAAACCAGCGCAGGCCGTTGGAAGCCGGCACATACATGCGGTAATACGGAAGCCGCAGCGTATAATTGTATGCCGCAGGAAGATTCCATCCCGTATGATTTAAGACATTCGCGGCCTGGACATAAGGATTATCACATTTTCCGGATGCATCAATGCTCCTGCCGTCTATTACGGTACCTGCCGCCATGGACCCCTGCGGATGTCCGTCGGTTTCTTCCGGATAAAAATAGCAGAAGCTCTGGTCTATATACCGCCAGCCTGCAGCTATATATCCATCTGTACCAAAATAATACCAAGACCCATTGATCCTGTTCCAGCCATTACTGACAAAGGACTTGTCAAACTGCTGATATTTCCAGCCGATCCCGTCATTCACCCAGCTTCCGAGGATGCTTATTTCATCCTGTCCGCTGAGAGCTGCAATCTCCTCCTGCGACAGCCCGCGGGCTCCGCCGCCGTTGCCGCCATATGGCACTGGATTTTCCTTATCAGTTGTGCATTTGACTGCCTGATTATTGATGATTCTGGCATCACCGGACATATTGAATTCTGATTTTCCAACGGTCGTACTGCTCTGATTTCCGCCTGTTCCGCTTCCGGCCGCTTCACTTCCTCCCCATGCGCCCGCTGATGGTATAAAAGAAACCTGGTCATCCCCATCTACAGTAGACAGGACGGCAACACCACCGCCATAGACAGCCTTATTATTCTGGATTACTCCGCCCCCGACACAGCCCGGAAATACTTTTACATTCTGGATAATTCCGCTCATGTTGCATATGCCGCCTACGCAGACTGCAGCACCTGTAAAGCCGCCATTGGACCAGACGTTCTGGATTGTCACGTCCTCTAAAATATTCAGCGTTGCATATGCATACTGTGCAGTTCCGGTCTCCTGTGTACATCCCACGATCCAGTGCGCAAAACATTGATTTCCCCCATCAATGGTCAGCGTATTCTGAGGATCATTTTTATCTCCAAGAGTGAGCTCAGGAGGCGCGGAGGATTTCAGACTGTTAAACACAGTTATGCTTGCGCCATTCATGTGCATGGTATGTCCATTGCCGATGATGGTTGTGCTGCCTTCAATAA
>CAZPEW010000013.1:0-13520 GCA_964585695.1 uncultured Lachnospiraceae bacterium | reverse complement strand
CCATTCATGTGCATGGTATGTCCATTGCCGATGATGGTTGTGCTGCCTTCAATAAATTCATCCAACTTTATTGCATCATCAAAATTAATGTCATTTTGAAGCGAGATCACGCAGCTTGATACTTCTCTTTTATTGATTTTTTCTACTGCTGCCTCAAAGTCTGCCCCGTCATAGACCTTAAATGTAACCGGTGTCGTGGTATCATCAATTATACCCAGATACTCCGAGAAGCTCTTTGCCTCAAAGCTGGCCGAGCCGCCGGTGCCGGTATCAGAATTGTTTCCTGTTTTCTGCGTATTTAAAGTCTCAATGCTCTCATCTTCCTTCACATGCAGAACGGAAACCTCCTGTCCCTCCGCAATGTCGAGATTGCTGATGGTGACAGTTACGCTTTTTCCGTAGTCCTCCGGCTGGTATTTCTCACCGTTTACCTGAATGCTGATGTCCAGCGCGAAACAGATTTCCGGTTTTGTCTTCCCTGTCTCATCGGCTGCAATTTTCTGTGCCTCATTCAATGGGATCTGTTCTGCCAGAACCTCCGCGCCTTCCGGCAGGAGCCCGGTGACTGTAATGATCTGATTTCCGGCATGTGCCGTCAGCGTCTGTTCAGAAAGTTCCAAAAGTTCCGGCAGCTCCTCTATATCTGCTGTAAACGTCATGTCCTCGCAGACAGGGATATCAAGTATTTCATCCTCATTGTAAACTTCCTGATGATTTTCCCAGCCGTTGAGTTTGTACCCCTCCTGCAGAACCGGTTCAGGGATTTCATTGAATGCCATGCATTCTCCATCCGGTACACAGATCTGGATTTTCTGCAGGTGATTTTCCGTCCCGGATCTGCCTGACTGATCCGGAATTTCCGAAGTACTTGGGATCTCCGAAATGGTTGCCGGAATTTCTTTGTTTGACAAATCTGCAGGAATGGCATCAGAGGATGTGCCGATTTCAGATGGTGTTTCAATATTTTCATCATCCGCTGCATCCGCAGACCGTATCCAGGCTTCCGCAAAATCCGGATCCTCTTCCAGCCCGGGTTCCAGAGTACATCCGTCAGAATCCGAGAGAAATGTCACTGTATGATAATGCGCACTGTCAAAATAGTCTGCAAAATCAAGATCTGCATATTGAAATGCAATACTGCCTGCCAGAACCAATGCAATAATTTTTTTACTGAATCCCATTATAAAATTCTCCCTGTAAGCTGATAGGCTCATCCTGTAAAACATGTAATTTATTGCATTATAGTAATTTTAAATAGTCAGTGCTTTCATTATTTTGTTATTTATTGAACTGTATTTATTCAAATTTGAATTTTTATTAAGAAAAAAGCCGCCGGCTGATTGCTCAGCCGGTGGCCCGGAATATCCTGTCTTATATGCTTACATGCTCATCTCACGCCCGCCGTTGATTTTGTTAAAGGCAAGAAGCGAAATAACCGTAAGCACGGTAAGGATCGCAGATAAAGCTGCTGCCACACCGTAATTTCCTCTCACAACTTCTGTATAGGTTGCAACCGTCATGGTCTTGGTCTTGCCGGTATACAGGATAACCGCAGTGGAGAGCTCGCTGATCATCGTAACCCAGCTGAGGATGGCCCCGGACAGTATTCCTGCCCGCATCATCGGAACGGTTACTCTGAAAAAGGCTTTCATCTTGGAGGCGCCAAGAGAGATCGCCGCCTCCTCAATGCTCATCGGGATCTGCTGCAGGATGGCAACCGATGAGCGGATTGTATAGGGCAGTCTGCGGATGATCAATGCAATGACCATGATGGACATCGTACCGCTGAGCAGCATCGGTTTCTTATTGAAGCCTGTCAGCAGCGCAATACCAAGGACGGTACCCGGCACGATGTATGGAATCATGGATAAAATATCAACCAGATTCGTAAGCGAATTTCTCCTGCGCACGGCAAGATATGCAATCAGAACCGCCAGAAGCAGTATGACAATCAGCGCAAGGAACGGAATGATCAGTGTATTCTGCACGCTTTTCCCGAGCTTCCCGAATGCTGTCTCATAGCTTGCCAGCGAGTACCCGGCCTTGAATACCTTGCCTTCTGTCTTTTTGAAGGAAGTGTAGATTACATAGCACTGCGGCAATATGGCAACGATGACGACAAGATACGAATACAGGTAAATCCAGAAACGGTTTTTCTTCTCCGGCTCTTTTTCCATGATCGGATGCAGTGCATTCAGAGAAAATGCCATTTTATTGGACACATATTTCTGTATGAGAAATACAACCGTTGTAATAAAAATGGCGATAACTGCTATTGCAGCAGCAAAGCCGTCACTTCCGCCTACCTCGTTTATAAACTCTGTATAGAGCACGACCGGGAATGTCCGGAAGCCCTCTCCGATCAGCATCGGTGTACCGAAGTCTGCAAAGGATCTCATGAAAACCAGCAGTCCTGCTGCAAGAAGCGTCGGCATGATCAGCGGAATGACGATCTTAAAGAAGCTTTTCCTGCCGGAGCATCCCAGATTCTCCGCCGCCTCGATCAGGGAATTGTCGATATTCTTAAGTGCGCCGCGGGCGTACAGAAATACCAGCGGAAACAGCTGCAGTGTCATAACCAGTACGATTCCGCCGAAGCCGTAGATATTCGGCATAACGATTCCGAATTTTTTAAAGAACAGCGTTACAATGCCGCTTCTGCCGAGGAGCAGAATCCATGAATACGCACCGATAAAGGGGGCAGACATGGAAGCGAGCACAATCAGTATGCTCAGTGTTTTTTTTCCTTTGATTTTATAAGCCGTAAAGAAATATGCGAGCGGCGTGCCAATTGCCAGAGACAGTACGGTTGCGGCAATGGAAACCTTAAAGCTGTTTGCCAGCGTAATGAAATAATAGCTTTTTGAAAAGAACTTCAGGAAATATTCATTTGACAGCTGTCCGTTTTCATTGTAAACAGACGCTCTGATCAGATGCCCCATCGGGTAGATCAGAAACAGCGCATATATGGCAATCAGTCCGATTGTTACTGTCCCCCAGACATCCAGCCTGAATCTATTGTTATTCTTCATTGCTGTCACCTCTTACAAGGTTCACGGTTCCGTCCGCGTTAAATACATTTATTTTTTCCTTCTTGATGGTCAGGACAACCTCTTCTCCCGGTTTTAAGTCCTCTTCAATGGAAGATTCCTCAATGATCTCAACCAGCTTGCCGTCCTCGGTCTCCACATTGTAATGTGTGTTCAGCCCAAGATAGGTGAATTCCTTTACGATGCCTCTGACTCCTTTTTCTCCCTGCTTCCCGATGACAAATTCTTCCGGTCTGACCGAGCACTGTACGTCCTGATCCCTGTACTTTTTAAGACTGTCCAGCTCCGCCTCATAGCCGCTGTCAAATACCAGCGTCCCGTTTTTGAGCTTTGCCGCAATAATGTTGGTTCTCCCGATAAAGGTTGCCACAAAAACGTTCTTAGGGCGCGCATAGATATCCTTCGGTGTTCCGATGTGCTGGATCACGCCGTCCTTCATGACTGCAATCGTATCGCTGATCGCCATGGCCTCTTCCTGATCATGTGTCACATAAACCGTCGTAATGCCGACATTTTTCTGTGTATGTCTGATAACGCTCCGCATCTCGACTCTCAGCTTTGCATCCAGATTGGAAAGCGGCTCGTCCATCAGAAGCACGTCCGGGGAAATAACCAGTGCACGTGCCAGCGCAATCCTCTGCTGCTGGCCGCCTGAGAGCTGATTCGGCATTCTTTCCGCATACTGCATGATCTGCATAAGGTTGAGATATTTATCTGTCTCCGTCTGAATCATGTTCTTCTCGGTTTTCCGGTTTTTCAGTCCGAATGCCACATTGTCCCGCACAGACATATTCGGGAAAATGGCATAGTTCTGGAAAACCATTCCGATATTTCTCTTGCTTGGGTCCATATCGTTGATGCGTCTGTCATTAAAGCAGATCTCGCCGCCTTCTATGGAATTGAATCCTGCGATCATTCTGAGGAGTGTCGTTTTGCCGCAGCCTGACGGGCCGAGGAGGGTAAAAAGCTCCCCATCTCTGATTTCAACATTAAGATCCGGGATGACTGTATTATCTCCGTATTTCTTGACTGCATTTTTTACTGAAATTCTGCTCATATTATCCTCCTGGCCTTTTTGACTATGCTCTTTACTTGGACTGAATGCTTGTATAGATGTCTGTATATTTGGCTACAATATCTTTCTTATGCTCCGTAACATACGGAATGTCTTCTTCAATGACATTGATCTCCGACATCGGCTTCATAAAGTCACTGGACTTTGCGTTCTTGATAACCGGTCTGTTTGTCAGTGTTGTTCCCCAGATATTCTGTACCTCATCGCTGATGATGAAATCAATGAACTTCTTGGCGTTATCGAGGTTCTTGGCGCCTTTGATGATTGCAGCGGATGCAGGGAGATATACAGTGCCTTCCTTCGGATATACAATTTCCACAGGTGCTCCGTCTCTTACCAGCTGTGCACACGGATCCTCGTAGGAGAGTCCTACTGCATATTCGCCGTCTGCAACTCCCTTGTATACTGCTGATGAGCTCTCGCAGATTTTTCCGTCGATATTTGTAAACAGATCCTTGACATAGCTCCATGCCTTCTCGTCTTCATATCCGCCCATTGCCTTCAGCATATTTGTGAGCTGTGCGAATGCGGATGAAGAGTTTGCCGGATCCGCTGTTGCAATCTTTCCTTTCAGCGCCGGATTGAGGAGGTCTGCGTAACCCTCGATTTTGATGTCGCCGATCAGGTTCTTATTAATGATAATGCAGCTGCCGTCCAGGACATTGCCGGTGATAAAGCCGCAGGTATTCTTGTAGGCATCCATGACGTTTGCATCATTCGCCGAAACATACGGCTCCCAGAGATCCTTATTGCCATAGACCGTAGACCATGAGCCGCCGAACATCAGATCTCCGTAAGGATCTGCCTTCTCTGACTGGATTCTTTTGATCAGCTCTCCGGTGCCGGCCTGGATGACCTCAACGTCAATACCGGTTTTTTCCTCAAAAAGCGGAACGGTTGCGTTCATAAGTCCCTCGGAATTCGGTGAATACACCACCAGCTTCCCTCCGTCCTTGCTGCCTGCATCCGCAGATGCCGCCTCTGTTGCTGCCTTTGCTGCCGCTTCTTTGCTGCCTGTTTCTGCAGCGGCTTCTGTTGCTGCTGCCGTGCTGACTGCAGCCGTATTGCTGCCGCCGCATGCCATAAGAGAAGCTGCCATAATAGATGTCATAACTGCTGTAAATAATTTCCGTTTCATAATATAAATCCTCCTTGGATTTTTGTTGTTGTATTTATTCTATGCAGATGCGGGTTCCGGAAATACCCACTTTACCGAAAAAAAGGAAAAAATACCGAATGCTGCATCCGGTATTTTTTCCTTTTACTGCATTTTGTTTTTAAACTCCCTGGGAGAACAGCCGATGTACTTTTTAAATACGTGGCTGAAATACTTGTACTCCCCTATACCGCATTTCCATCCGATATCCGAAATCTGCATTTCTGCGTTTTTCAGATAGCCGATTGCCTTCTGTATCCTGTAGCGGTTCAGGTACTCAATCACCGTCGTGCCTGTTTCCTTCTGGAATCTCTGGTTCATGCTGCGCTCGGAATAATGTGTTGTATTTTCAAGGTCAGATATTGTGATTTTTTCCGTATACTTTGCAGCAATATAATCAAGAATTGTCTGCACCAGCAGATCCTCCGTATTGTTTTTCCGCTCAGGCATGATCGACTGGTTCAGGAAATTCTGATGCTGCTGGTTCTGCTCCTGGATCAGCCGGATATTATCGCATTCCAGAACGGCTCTTTCCAGTGCTTCTCCCATTTCCTCCATGTCCAGCGGTTTCAGCACATATGCAGACACACCGTTCCGGATTGCCTGCTGCGCATATTCAAAATCCGAATATCCGGTCAGGATAATGGAAACATAGTCAAAACTGCACCTTGTTTCCTCTATCATCTGCAGCCCGTTTATGACCGGCATGTTGATATCCGCAATAACGATATCCGGCTTCAGCTCTGTAATCGCGGTTTTCCCCTCTGCTCCGTTCCCGGCCTCGCCGATAACCTTGCATTTATATTTTTCCCACGGAACGGAATGCACAATCCCGTTCCGTATGATATCCTCATCCTCCACTACAATTACACTGTACATTTCCGTCTCCTCCGCAGTATAGCTTCATCACAACACGGAAAAATTCCCCGTCCTCTGATTCAATCTGCATCCCGCTCTCATGCCCGTACTCCAGCTCCAGTCTTCTGCTGATGCTCTGCAGCCCGTTATGGTTGATTTCAGCATTCGGCGCATGTATAACCGACCTGAGCGTTGCAAGGGTCGGCTCCGGTACACCAAAGCCGTCATCTTCCACCGTAATGACCAGATAATTTCCTTCCCGCTCTGCCCTGACATCCACATGTATGTTTGTTTTTCGTTTGAATCCGTACTTAATACTGTTTTCAACCAGCGGCTGTATAAAAAGCTTGGGAACCAGACACTTCAGGCAGTCCGGCGAAATGTCATCGGTATATGCAAAACGCTTTCCGAATCTGACCTCCTGGATATTGATATAGCTTCTCAGATAGTTCATATCCTCTTCCAGCGGTATCGATTTTTTTTCGTTATTGATGCTGTAGCGCAGTATTTTTGTAAAATCTCCGATCAGCGCGGAAGCCTTTTCCGGATTCAGCGGTATCAGATACCGGATGTTGTCCAGCGTATTGTATATAAAATGGGGATTGATCTGCGTCTGCAGATTTTTTATCTCCATGGCAGCATTCAGTTTGATCAGCTCGGAATTCCTTACATTCAGTTCATTTATGCTGCGCAGCATTCTGTTGATCTGGACGCCGACCTCTTCAAATTCATCATCTGTACGGATATTCACTTCATGTGTGCTGTCGCCCCTGCTGATAATGCCGATCTCGCTGATCAGCTTATTGGCCGATTCTGCATTCCGCCCGGCAAGCGTCCTGATGACGGTTCTGGACATCACAAACCAGATGAGACCTGTTGCAAGAATTGTTCCGATTCCGATCAGTGTATACCGGTAATCGTGCGGATCATATAAAAATGCATACAAAGCAATGTCCCGGTTTTTCATTTCTCTTCCGACTTCTATGTAATGTGTGCTGTTCAGTCTGACCGAATGCTCCTCGGCGGAAGCACGGTACTTATTTGTATTCCTCTCCGGAACAAAGCTGCTTTTGGAATTATAGATGATCTGCCCTGCCTTGTTGGTAATAATGCAGTCAAACTGATAATCGGAAAATACACTCTCAAGACCTGCGCCTGAAAGATAAACCGCCGCATACCCCTGCAGTGTTCCGTCCTGCACAGCCGGCATTGAGAATACATACTCCGAATGCAGCCCCAGCAGATAATATACCGTGTTATAAACCCCATTATCCGGTCCGGTTTTTCCGCACACGATTTTGCTGAATTCCTCTCTGTGGCTGTTCATCTCCTGCTCCGGATATGTGCTGAAAACCATATTTCCTTCTGTATCAGACAGAATGACATTGATACGCAGATTGTTTTCTGCATTGAATCTGGTTGCCGAATAACTGATTTCAGGTCCGATGCTCTGCCCCTGCAGTTCTCTCACAAACAGACTGCTGTTATACGGATCTGTCATATAGCCTTCAACCGAAGCACATACCTGGTCCAGACGGTTCTCCAGATAATCCAGATATTCTTTTTCATCCGCCTTAGTAGAATAATAATGCATAAAAGCGATCGCCATACAGAAAAGCGCACAGCCTATAACAACAAGAATAAAAGAATTTCTGACGATAGACTGTTCCAGTCTCCTCTGAAATCTGCTTTCCAGAATATTTGTTTTCATAATCTCATTAAAACTTCTCCCGGTTCCTCTGTCAGAACAGAACGCTGCAGCATTCCGTAATCAGACAGCTGTTTTTGCCAGTTTAATTCTATGTTGAACCTTTGTCAATCCTGTATATCCGCCTGTTCTCTTTCTTTTGCATTATTCTGCAATTGCGGTTGATTCGTAAAAAGCGCATGGTATAATCGAAGCACAACCTGAACCTGTTCATGTGCGGAGGAAATCATGTCTCATAAAATTGAAAATGCAAGGGAAAATCTGCTTTCTCATGGGAGAGATGTACTGCTCGCCGGCGGATATGATGCCCTGAATATCAAGACCCTGGCGGCACAGTGCGGCATGGCAGCCGGAACCTTTTATCAGTACTTTCATAACAAGGATGATCTTGTCATGCAGATCATCTATGAACGCTGCAGAATCATTCCGGAAAAAATACTTGAAATTTCCGGATGCAGCTGGGGCCTGCACCGGAAGCTTGAATATGTCTATGAAGAGTTCCGCAGTTATCAGAAAACCTATCTCAGCATGCAGATCGGCATACTGCGTCTGTCCGATGATTATGAGAAGCTGCGTACCCGGATCATGACCGCAATCAATGCCGCCGTGGAAGCACTGCTTAAGGATGAAATCCGCCGCGGAAATCTCCTGCTTAACGGAAGCCCGGCAACTGCTGCCTATCTGCTTACGCATTTCCTGTTTTCCATCGGCAGGGATGCTGACCTGGACTTTGATGCTGTCTGGAACTGTATGAACTTCAGATATATTCCCCAGTCTGCAGATCCTGCGGAATCATAATATATACCGCTGAAAGGAGGCTTTATCTTGAACAGAATCCGTGATCATAAAATCACGTCTGCCGGCCGGATCCGGCTGCTTCTATGCTGCGGCATCCTGCTTGTTTCTGCTGCACTGCTTATCGGCTTTACTGCATACAGACGGAATAAAAAAGATGCAGCGCCTCCTTATACGGAAAACGCCTCCAATGTTCTGTTCCTGAGCTCGTATTCTCCGGACTGGTATGAAGTTTCCATGCAGATGCAGGGCCTGCGGGATTCGCTCGAAAACAGCACAAACAGACAGTTTGTATTCATGGATACCAAACACATCGGTGCGGAACAGGCAGAGCAGTCTACCTATGCGCATCTGGAAACGCTCTGCCGCGAGACACATTTTTCCGCAGCCGTCATCGGAGATGATGCGGCGCTGAATTTTGCGATAAAATACCATTCCGTCTTTTTTGAAAACGTCCCGATCGTATTTATGGGGATCAATTCCGCGGAAACAGCTGAAACTGCCGCCGCCCTGCCGCTGGTTACCGGCACGGTTGAAAACCTTCCCTTTGAAGAAACCATCCGTCTGGCACTGGCTCTGCAGCCGCATGCTTCAAAGCTTCTGAGCATCTCGGATGGTACGGAATCCGGGAACGCCGTCCTTACACAGCTGAATGATGTCAAAGACAGTTTCCCGCAGCTTGCATTCGGGAATCTCGACAGTTCACAGATGAGCCGCAGCGCAATCGCTGCGCGCCTTGCCGGATGCGGGAACGAAACCATCCTGCTCTATCTTGTAATGACAAGAGACGGCGACGGCAATATCTACAATGCAAAACAGGCTGCCGGATTTCTCTCGGGCGCTGCAGACATTCCGATTTTCCGTGCAGATGAAATGGGCATGGGCAGCGGATTTCTGGGCGGCTGTGTCATCTCCTATTTCCAGATGGGCAGACAGGCCGGGGAAACTGTCCTTGAAATTCTGGCCGGAACCGCGCCTGACAGCATTATGATCCGTCCGGCCGGAACCCGCTATGAATTTGATTACAGACAGCTCCGGCGTTTCGGCATTTCCGGATCCGCCCTGCCGCGCGACAGCCAGATCATAAACCGCCCGGAAAACTACTGGTCTCAGAACAGACAGACGCTGCTGCCTGCCTTGATTATCATATCTCTGCTCATCATGGCACTGCTGATATTCCACCGCAACGACAGAAAACGTGCTGTTCTGCAGAAAAAGCTTCTGGAAAGCCAGAAGCTCTACAAAGAAGCTGCCAATGCAGCCAGTCTGGTCGTATGGGAGTATGATCCTCAGACCCGCAGAATCACTATGTCATTCGACAGCGACTTTACAAAACAGGTCTGTGATGTGCGCGGATTTCCGCAGGTCCTGGAGAACGGTCCCGACCGGCAGGCTGCTGTACTCTGCGAGGAATCCAGACCTGATCTGCTGGAAATGTACCGTCAGATTGACGCAGGGGCGGAAACTGCAGAATGCAGATACTGCTTTATATGGGAAGATGTCCTCTGCTGCCGCTGGGCCAGGGCTACCGTCAGGTACGATGAAAAAACGCATTACCGCACTGCCGTCTGCATCTCCTCGGACATTACCAATGAGCGGCGGATGCAGGAACTTTATGAAAAGGAGCTCCAGTATCTCCATCAGGCCAATGACGGCTCCTTAACCTCCAAGGGACATTTTGATCTGACCGCCGGAACTGTCCTGGAATACAAGCTGCTGGTCAACGCAGGAATAAACCCGGAAGACAGCCGCGACTACGATAAGCTGCTGCAGAAATTTCTGAACACAATTGAAAACAGGCATGACCGGGAGACCATTGCGCAGATTGCTGACCGTGCTGCACTGATGAAGAAATTCCGCGAGGGGAATCATCATCTGAACTACCGCTACCGCCGTGCAAAGCATGGGCAGCCTCCTGCCTGGATCAATCTGCAGTGCAATATGTTCCTCATCTCCGACAGCGGCCATATCGAATGCTTCATGTATTCATATGATGTCACAGAGCAGGAACTGAAAACCCAGATCATCTCCAAGCTGATCCATTTTGGATACGAGAACATCGGGTTTGTCTACCCGGACACTCATGCCGCGACAGCATTCCTCCTGAATGAGCCTCTTGTCAGCCAGAAAATCGTCAATACTCTGGATTATGATGAAACGCTGCGTCTCGTGCTTTCCAGAAGCCAGCCCGTAGAGCCGCAGGAAACCCTTTTCTCTGCGCTGTGCATCGGGACGGTTTCCCGGAAGCTTGCATCTGAAGACGTTTACCTCTATTCATTTTCAGTACTGGATGCCGGGCACAGAGCAGCCAGGAAACAGTTTGTTTTCTCTTGGACAGATACGGCCCATGATACAGTCTTTTTCTGTCTGAATGATATTACGGCACAGTATGATACCGCGCAGAAACAGATCCAGGAGCTCAGCGCTGCCAGACTGGCTGCGGTCAGGGCGAATGAAGCGAAGTCTGCATTCCTTTCCAGTATGAGCCACGACCTGCGTACGCCGCTGAATGGCATCATCGGTTTTACCGATATTGCTCTGCGGGAACCGGATCCTGCCCTGAAGCAGGACTATCTTGAAAAGATCAGACTGTCCGGCGATCTGCTGCTCAGTCTCGTGAACGACACCCTGGATCTGTCAAGAATTGAAAGCGGAAAAATGAAGCTTGAACCGGAGGAGACGGACAGCCGCAATTTCCTGCAGTCTGTTCTTGCTGCGGTAAGACCTGTCGCAGAGCAGAAGAACGTCCATCTGATCGCTGATATTGAGCAGTATCCAGCCGAGATGATCTATGTGGACCGCCTTAAACTGCAGAAAGTCATCCTCAATCTGCTGTCCAATGCAGTCAAATATACACCGCCCGGAGGAACCGTCCAGTTAACAGCCGACAACATTGCTTCCGCCGGAAGTCCGATGACAAGACGCATTACGGTCGAGGATAACGGTATCGGTATGCATCCGGAATTCCTCAAACATCTTTATGAACCTTTTGCACAGGAAATGCGTCCGGAGGCCGCAAATATACAAGGTACCGGCCTCGGTCTTTCCATTGTCAAAAAAATAGTGGACCTTATGGGCGGAACCATCGAGGTCCGCAGTGAGGTAAACAAGGGAACCTCCTTTACCATAGATCTGCCGGTTCTCTGCGGAAAGCTAAGCCATAAGGAACCTCCTGAAACAGCGAGCTCCGCAGTGAACCTTGCTGGAAAACATGTGCTGCTTGTTGAGGACAACTATCTGAACGCAGAAATCGCCACCCTTTTATTAAAGGATAAGGACATCATTGTAACCGCTGCAGAAAACGGAAAACTGGGTACAGAAAGCTTTGCTGCCTCCCTGCCGGGCTTCTTTGATGCTGTCCTGATGGACATCCGCATGCCGGTCATGAACGGCTATGAATCCGCCAGAACCATCCGCAGCATGAACCGTCCTGACGCCGGAACAGTACCGATCATCGCCATGACAGCCGATGCATTTGAAGAGGACCTCCGGCAGGCCCTGGATACCGGCATGGATGATTATCTGACAAAACCCATCGACCCCGCCAGACTGTATGCCGCATTGTCAAAAGCTTTTACAAAAACCAGCGGAAAAGCAGCTGTTTAGGCGCTTTTCCGCTCAATTCAGATTACTTCCGCTGAACCCGTAAACGGAGACTCCGTCCCAGACCTGCAATGTGAACAGGGCCCCGCCAGGAGGAATCAGCGATCTGTGCCGCAAGCTACCCGCGCATCAAGCTACCGCACCGCAAGCTACCCGCGCATTAAGCTACCGCGCCACAAAAAACAGGCCTGGAAAGAAATCTCCTTCCCGGGCCTGTAACGACTGCCGATCAATATGAATCCGCCGCCGGGGAACAGCCTGTACGGCAGGTCCTCCCCGGATCTGCTGCACAAATCCTCTGCGCCGCTCTCCAATACGGACTGTTTATTCTCTGTGCATGGAGAACTTGTCCATCGGGTATTTCTTCAGATTCTCGAGGATCTTGCGATCGTCAGCTTCATTCAAGAGATCTTCCCTTGCGCGCTTGATCTCGATTTCTGTCTTATGCTTGGACGGACCGCCTACGCAGCCGCCCTCGCAGATCATTCCCTCAATGAAATCCTCTTCCAGCTTGCCGAGCTTCAGCAGCTTGATCGCATCCACGCATTCCTTGCCGCCGGCGCAGGCTTTCAGGCGAATGCCGGTGGTATCCTCGCCTCTCTCCCGCATGCATTCCATAACTGCATTCGCAACGCCGCCGGAGGTAGCAAAGCTCTTGCCCCAGATGGAAGCCTCCTGGTATTCATCTGCAACAGGCGTAAGTGCAATATCCCTGGAATTAAGCAGGGAAGTCATCTCGCCGAAGGTCATTACGTAGTCGGCATCTCCTTCGATATTCATCTCCTGGGACTCGGACTTCTTTGCAATGCAAGGCCCGATAAATACAGTAACGCAGTCCGGGTGCGTTGCCTTTAAATAACGGGAAATTGCGCACATCGGTGATACGATATTGGACATGTTCTCCGCAAAAATATCCGGGTAATGTACCTTAAGGAAGTTGATGAAGGCACTGCAGCAGGAGGTTGTCATTTTTTTGCCTGCCTTGCGGGCCTCTGACCACTCTGCAGACTCATAGGCCGCAGTCATATCGCCGCCGAGACCTACCTCTACCATATCGGCAAAGCCGACCTTCTTTAATGCGGCACGGATGGAAGCCATATTGATATCCCGTCCGAACTGGCCCTCGGTTGCCGGTGCGCACATGGCAATAACCTCCTTGCCGGCCTTGATTGCCCTGATGACATCAATGACAGTCACCTTGGAAGCAATGGCGCCGAAAGGACAGCTGTGGATACACTGACCGCAGCGGATGCACTTTTTCTCATCAATTACGCA
>CAZPEW010000012.1:10339-22220 GCA_964585695.1 uncultured Lachnospiraceae bacterium | reverse complement strand
ATTTTTTAAATTTATTACGGGCCTGGGAGATCATGGGATGATCTGGATTCTGATTACGCTCATTCTTCTGTGCTTTGGAAAAACCCGTAAAATCGGGCTGATATGTGCGGCAGCGCTGCTGACGGAATATGTCCTCGGAGATCTGCTTATCAAAAGAATGGTTGCGCGTACCAGGCCTTATGAGGTTGTTGAAGGACTGACGCGGCTGATTAAGGCGCAGCGGGATTATTCTTTTCCTTCAGGGCACACCGGAAGCTCTTTTGCCTGTGCCTGCATTCTGTACAGGATGACTCCGCGGAAATATGGGATTGCTGCACTTGTCCTGGCGGCGCTGATCGGATTCTCCAGACTGTATCTCGGGGTGCATTATCCGAGTGATGTGATTGCCGGGATGCTGTTTGGAACCGGTGTCAGTGCGGCCGTGTATTATGCGATGCGTCAGAAATGGAGCCGCAGATAAAGGCAGACCGCTGCTGTCCGGCTTTTTTCTTTTTCAGGCCAGCTGAGCCGCCGGCAGCAGGCCGGGCTTCTGCAGCTGGCCTCAGGGAACCAGCGCCTGCAGAAGCGGTAGACGGAGGCCGGCTGTGCTCTCAAGGATGAGATCCGCTCCGGCCATTTCCGAGCGGGTGCCGACACCGACCGCGCGCATGCCGGCGCGGTGGATTGCCTCTATACCGACGCGCGCGTCCTCTATGCCGACGGAATGTGCCGGATTTACAGAGAGATGGCGGATACAGTCATCAAAGATATCAGGCGCAGGTTTGGAGTGCGCCACATTGGCTGCATCGGCGATATAGCTGAAATAACTGCCGATCTGCAGCTGCTCTATAATGAATGCTGCATTTTTGCTGACAGATGCAAGTCCGGCCGGGATGCTGTTCTGCTTTAATGCCTCCAGAATGTCCCGGATACCGGGCAGCAGGTCAGCAGGCGTGATTGCACAGATCATTTTTTTGTATATTTCATTTTTCTCGAATGCAAGCTGTTCCTTTTCTGTGTCTGAATAAGCATTTCTTCCTTTGCCGCGGTCCAGGATGAGGGCCAGCGATTCCATACGGGACACACCCTTCAGCTTTTCATTATAGGTCTCATCAAATGGTATGGACAGGCGGTCTGCAATTTCCTTCCAGGCGCGGAAGTGATATGCAGCAGAATCGGTGATTACACCGTCAAGATCAAATATTACTGCTTCAAGCATTCTTCAGATCCTTTCTCTGATTACAGCAGAATTTTACAGTTCAACAAATTTTACGGTTTCGGCAAAACCTGCAGAGTCTTGCTGATTTAAAGGCATCAGCAGAATTCATGAATTCTGCAGGGGTGTCTGCCAGCGGCTGTTCTCCCCGGTGAGGAGGATTTTTTTGTCATAAATCTTAAGACAGCAGGAGCTGCCTGTCAGGAGCTCTGCGAGTACAGAAGCAGTGCTTACGGTGATCTGCAGCAGTGCGCCGTGCAGACGGAATCTGAAACGGTAGCCCTGCCAGCCGGAAGGCAGGAACGGTGCAAGTGAAGCCTCTGCGCCTGCTCTATCCTTTGCCTCTGTTCCGGTATGTTCTGTCAGCCGGAGGCCGGCGAATCCAAGCACGATTGCCATATAGGAGCCGCCCATATTAGCGGTATGAATTCCGTCCTGCGAGTTGTTATGTGTGTTTTCCAGATCCAGAATTGCGGAGTTTCCGAAATAACGGTAGGCTTTTTCTTGCAGGCCGAGGCGGGAAGCCGCAATGCTGAAAGCGCAGGTAGACAGTGACGAGTCATGGGTTGTGATTTTTTCATAGTATTCATAGCTTCGTACACTGACATCATGCGGTACAATCTCCGGAAAAAGAGCATAGGCCATGACAGTATCCGCCTGTTTGCAGACCTGGTAGCGGTACAGATGCAGCGGATGATAATGCAGAAGCAGCGGATAGTTTTCCTTCGGTGTCCCCGCAAAATCCCATACAGGCTTGTGCAGGAAAGAATCATCCTGCGGATTGATGCCGGCATCCTCATCATACGGAAGCAGGATTGCGGCGGCGGCTTTGCGGAATTCTGCAAGTTCTGCTTCCGTCAGCGACAGCCTGCGGAAGAGGGCATCTGCCTTTCCGGCATTTTTAAGGATTTCGCAGATTTCCGCAGCCCATTCCAGGTTGTATCTGGCACAGCTGTTGGTGTAGAAATTGTTGTTGACAATGCAGGTATATTCATCCGGTCCGGTCACGTCATGGATCTCGAATGCACCTTTATAATAATTCCCGGTGTCGAGCCAGAGACGGGCGGTCTCTGTCAGGATTTCCGCGCCCTTCTCGGCCATGAAGTCGAGATCGCCGGTTGCAAGATAGTACTGCACGATGGCGTAGGATATGTCACCATCGATATGATACTGTGCAGTGCCGGAAGGATAGTAGCCGGAGCATTCGACGCCGGTAATTGTCCTCCAGGGGAAAAGAGCACCCTTTCTGTGTCCGAGGAGCGCCGCATTTGCGCGGGCAAGCGGCAGAGTGTCATAACGATAGGAAAGCAGCATTTTTGCAAGGGCAGGATTTGTGAGCGTAAAGAACGGTAGCATGAACATCTCGGTATCCCAGAAATAATGTCCCTCGTATCCCTCGCCGCTTAAGCCCTTTGCTGCGATGCTGCAGTGGCTGTCCTTGGCAACAGACTGGAGCAGTGCATACATGTTGAAGCTGATGGCTGCATTTGTCTTGTCGTCGCCCATGACAGTCATTTCGCTGTTCTGCCAGAATGCCGAAAGGTAGCTTTCCTGCAGCGCAAGATAATGGGCGATCCCGTTCCGCAGCGCCTCGTCCATCATGCGTTCAGCGGCTGCACGCGGATCTGCTTCGCGGACAGAGTCTGTAAAGATGGTGTATTTCTCAAGCGTAAAAGCAGTGCCCGTTTCGACATTCGCGGAGATCTCATGGAGAACTGCGTTCTCTGCGCAGCTGGTTTCCTCGGAAACGCAGCTGCCGCCTCTTACCCGGTGCTCAGTGACGGTGCAGGCGGAGAGCTGCGACCGCTCGGTGCGGGTTACGGCAACGCCGCGGTGCCCCGCAGCCTCGATCAGAACCGGCTTCAGATAGCAGGCACCCTCTGCGGCAAGCCGTGGATCGTCCGGATCGCAGTAATTGTTTACGATAGCATCATGCCGTGATACGAATGAAATCTCCCCGCTGAAATTGACCGGGGTCACAGTATATTCGATGGTAAACAGAGAAAGCAGTGCAAAGGAAGTCATGCGGCGGATCCGGATTTCTGCTTCTTTCCCGGACGGAGAGCACCAGAGGATATCCCGGAGCGTATAGCCCTTGTCCATGTCCAGTGTGCGGATGTTTCTTTTGACGGTTCCCTCCAGGAGAGAAAAGCGTTCGCCGCCGATATAGAGCTCAATGGTCTGTGTATCGGCGATGTTCAGCATGGTTTCCTTTTCTTCCACAAAGTTGCAGAGATTCTCCGCCTGCTTCATGGGGATGACTTCGTAAAAACCGTTGATGTACATGCCCCGCATGGTTTTTTTATGTGCCGGGAGTCCCTCCTCGAGGCAGCCGCGCACGCCGATATAGCCGTTGGCATTGTGAAACAGTGTTTCCTCCAGATTCAGTTCCCGGAAGTCCGGCGTGAGGGAAGCCCGGATGATTTGTCTTTTCATAATAATTCCCCTTTATAATTACGGATGATACTGCAGGAAAGAACAGTTGCATCCGGGATCAGCCCTTGACTGCACCGGCAGCAACTCCCTTTACGATGTACTTCTGACAGAACAGGTAGAAGATAATGACAGGCACAATGGTTACAACCAGTGCGGCCATTGCTTCGTTCCAGCTGATGGTGTACTGGCCGAAAAATTTGGCGGTGGAAATCGGGATGGTACGGTTGGCTTTGGCCTTCAGGGTAAGAGAAGGCAGAAGGTAATCGTTCCAGATCCAGATGACATCCAGAATGATAACGGTAACAGTTGTCGGCTTCATATTCGGGAAAACGATCTTCCAGAAAACCTGCCAGATATTGCAGCCGTCAATAATGGCTGCTTCCTCCAGAGAAATCGGGATGGAATTTACAAATCCCTGGTAGAGGAAGGTCCCCATGCCAGCACCGAATCCGACGTACATGAAAATAAGTCCCGGAATGGAATCGGTCATCCTGAGGCCGGTTGCATCCTCAATCCAGTTCATCTCCTGCATCAGCGGCATCATGATGGTCTGGAACGGAATCAGCATTGTGGCAATCAGGATGCTGAAAAGGATAACGCTGATTCTGTTTCTGCTTCTCGCAAACATCCACGCAGTCATGGAGGTGAGGATGACGATGATCAGAATGGAAACCACTGTCAGTGTAATGGTATTCCGGAGGGATACCGAGAAATTGATTTTGCTGAGCGCGCTCTGATAATATCTGAAGGAGAAAGAGGAAGGCAGCGCAACCATGTTTTTGTACATTTCCGAACGGCTTTTAAAGGAGTTCGTAAAAATCAGATAAATCGGGAAAAGGTAGAAAAGGCAGAATGCCATCATGATGATGCTGGCCAACGGCCTTTCGCCGGCAGAATGGTGAGTCTTTGCTTTCCTGTTCATCACATCTGTACCTCCTTCTTTTTGGTAATGGATACCTGAACCAGCGTGACAGCTGCTATGATCAGGAAAAACACAATGGCCTTGGCCTGGCCGTAGCCGAAGTTGTTCAGAGAAAAGATCTCGTTGAACACATTGAGGGAGAACATTTCACTCTGGTTTGCAGGACCTGCGCCGGTCAGGGAAATGTTGACATCATAGACCTTGAAGCAGTTGGAAAGTGTCAGAAAAAGGTTGATGGTAAATGACGGCATCAGAAGCGGGAAGCGGATATTCAGGAAAGTCTGCCAGTAATTTGCGCCGTCAACCTGTGCAGCCTCGATGACATCGTCGGAGATTGCCATGATGCCGGTGATATAGATGATCATGACATATCCGGCCATCTGCCAGGTTGTCACGATAATCATGGCGATGATGGATTTGCCGGCATCGGTCAGCCAGTTGCCGAGTCCGATAGAAAGGAAAAACTCGGAAAACACGCTTTTCCAGATATAGCCGAGGATCAGTCCGCCGATCAGGTACGGCATGAACAGCATGGCTCTCGCTGCATTTCTGACCTTCAGCTTTGTAGTTACGATCAGTGCGAATGCAAGTCCGGATACGTTTACGGTTATAACCGTGATGATGGTAAAGAGAACTGTCCTCCCGACCGAATGCAGAAAACGGGTATCCTTAAAAAGCGCCGCATAGTTGGCAAAACCGACAAACACAGCTGCGTGCTTCGCAAAGCCATCCCATTTCACAAAGGAATAGCCGATACCGATCAGGAAAGGAATGACTACAACGGTGAAAAATACCAGCATCAGAGGCAGTGTGAACAATGCATACCAGCCTTTTTTGATTTTCATGGTGAACTCCTTATTATAAGAAAAGAGCTGCTGCAGCATCGTTACAGCAGCCCTTTGCGTTATTGTCAGACAGCGTTAGGCATAAAATGATGTGAAGTTTGCGATTACCCGGCGGAAGATGCGTTCTTTGCTCCGTTTACGAATGCATCATTCAGCTGATTCAGGAAATCATCTGTTGACATATCGGTTGTAAAGAAGGACTTTGCTACCGGTGCAAGACCTGTTGTAACAATACCTGCCGGCCAGTTGCTCATAACCCATGGAATCGTATTTCCGGAACCTGCTGCATCAGAAACGCTCTTGGAAATCGGATCCAGGTTTGCGGATTCCATTCCGTCAACAACAGGGATAAATCCGAACTTGTTCATCAGATAATCTTTTCCTGTATCAGACGTATAAAGCCAGTTGAGGAAGTCCTTTGCAGCAGCCTTCTCAGCATCTGTTGCATCTGTATTTACATACCATGCAGTCGGAACGCTGACGGCGAGCTTTGTGTTGCCCTTGATCGGAAGAGGTGCAAGACCCATATCGAATGTTGCATCATAATCCTTGAACATGGAGTAGCACCAGTTTCCCTGGTGGATCATTGCTGTTTTGCCTGTCGCAAAGTCACCGCAGTTGTTATCATAGGTTACATCTACAGGATTTGTGCAGTTCTTGCGGATCGCATCCATAACCTTTGCAAATTCCTGGAATGCAGGATCATCGGCAAGTTTTGTCTCGCCCTTTAATACCTTGTCCAGATATCCCTGCGGATCAGACTGCACTGCAAACGGTGTATTGAGGATGTGGGCGATCAGGAAGTAATCCTCCTGTGAAAGTCCCAGTCCGTTGATGCCTGCTGCCTTTTCCTTCTCAAGGAAAGAAACAAGTGCATCTGTGCTGTTCAGCTCCGCCGGCTTTACCATGGTGCCGTTGTAAACCAGACCGAAGCCCTCAACGGTATACGGAATGCCGACAACCTTGTCCTGTACCTTGTTTACAAGACCCGGCTTGATCTTGTCAATAAAGGAAAGGCTGCTGAGATCCTCCAGGTAATCTGCCATCTGCTCTGACTCGGCGCCCGGCTGCAGAGAGAAGATTGTAGGTCCCTTGTCGGTTGTAAGATCTGTCTTAAGGTCGGACAGATAATTATCTCCGGTTGTTTCCCATACCTCGACTTCAACACCGGTTTCTTTTTTATAATCCTCTGCCAGCTGGTTCAGGTTGTCCATGATTTCTGTCTTGGACTGGAAAAGCGTGATTTTTTCTGCCTTCTCACCGGAAGCTTCCGATGCTGCTGCGGTTGTGTCTGCCTTTGCAGCCTCTGTTTTTGCGGCTTCCGTTGAAGCAGCTTCCGATTTTGCAGCTTCTGTTGCTGCTGCAGTGGTGGATGAAGCAGATGATCCGCATCCGCTCAGGACCAGACCTGCAGTCATTGTCGCTGCGAGTGCTGCTGCCATAAGTCTTTGTTTTTTCATGATTTTTCCTCCCGTAAAAAGATATTCACATGTTATGTAAAACGATTTATCTTTATTTAAGCACTTTAACATAAAAAGTCAATAACTATAGTGCAGAATCTACCTAATACACATTATAAATATGCTGAAATTATGCAATAATACACAAAAAGCTTGTAAATTTACTAAAATAAGTAAAATTATAAAGTAAATTTTACATAAAAAGAAAGAGGCAGCATCTGCTGCCTCCGTATTTGCGGTTATTGAATACCCGGAGGGAATTTTAATCCCGGCATTTTTACATTCAGGCCTTCCGGTCTGTCGATTCTCTCCATTTCACCTTGGCGGAAACGTAGAAAGGATCAAAATTACCGGCGCCGTTTACATTCTCGATGAGGTACTGTGCGGCAAGGTAGCCGCGTTCATAATTAGGTATGGCAACAGTCGTGAGGTTATAGACAGAGGCCATTTCCGAGTTGTCAAAACCGCAGACCATAATATCGTCGGGCACCTTGATGCCGTTGTCGCGGAAGGCCTTCATCGCACCGATTGCCATATTGTCATTCGCACATACAAGAACATCCGGCAGTTGCTTTGTAAGAAGCAGGAGGCGTGCGGCCTGGTAGCCGCTTTTTTCACGGAAATCGCCGGCATAGTAGCTCTCCCGGCCGAAAGGAATGGCATGCTTTTTAAGGACATCCAGGAATGCCCGGTATCGTTCCTTGGAATCGTCGGTGTCCGGGCCGTTGAGGAAGGCGAATTCGGTACAGCCCTTCTGCACGAGCTTTTCCACGAGCTCATATTCCGGATCGTAGTTGTTGACGACAACACTCTTGATATTCGGCTCGTCCAGCACGCGGTCCATTGCGATGATCGGGTAGCCCTCCTCTGCCTTTTTGATAAGAACGGAATCCGGACAGTGGATATCCTGGATGATTCCGCCGCAGGAAAGAGACTTGTTCATGAATTTCTCGCAGCTTTTGCTGGTGCAGATAATGAGGTCGTAGTCTCTTGTGCAGACATAATCGTGGATGCCGTGGATGATCTCCAGATAGAATTTCCGGTCAAAATCGCTGAAATTGAACATGATGGTTTTGGTGGTGCCGGATTTCAGCGCACGTCCGGTGAGGTTCGGCTCATAATGCATTTCCTCGCATATTTTTAAAATATGCGCTCTGGTTTCTTCGCTGACATTCTTCCTGCCGTTCAGCGCGTTGGAGATGGTTGCAAGAGAAACACCTGCAGCCGCAGCGATATCTTTAATACCGATCATTTGAAATTACCCCGTATCCGTGTTTTTGATGCCTGATGCCTTGTTTTCTGCCTGTCAGGTAAAACGTTATACATGAATTATAGTGTGTTTTCCGGAAAAATACAGTTGAATTTGCGGCAGCGGCATCCTGTTTTTACCCGAGAGCCACATCCAGTGCCATCATGACGGTGAAGCCGACTGCAAAAAAGATGGTGCCGATGTTGGAGTGCCTGCCCCCGGACATTTCAGGTATCAGTTCCTCCACAACAACATACATCATGGCACCGGCGGCGAAGCTCAGGAGATATGGCAGTGCCGGAAGGACAACATTCGCAAAGAGGATGGTGAGCACGGCTCCGGCCGGTTCCACGATACCGGAAAGCACACCGCCGGCAAAGGCTTTGCTTTTTTGCATGCCCTCGGAACGGAGCGGCATGGAAATAATGGCACCCTCCGGGAAATTCTGGATGGCAATGCCGAGGGAGAGGGCAAGCGCGCCCATGGCGCTGATTCCGGCGGAACCGGACAGGAAACCGGCATAAACAACACCGACGGCCATGCCCTCCGGGATATTGTGCAGTGTTACGGCGAGCACCATCATGGTTGTTTTCTGCAGTCTGGATCTGGGACCCTCTGCGGTATCGCTGTTCTGGTGGAGATGCGGGATGATGTGGTCAAGCAGCAGGAGAAACAGGATGCCGAACCAGAAGCCGGCTGCCGCCGGGATAAAAGCAAGCTTCCCCATGCCGGCGGCCTGGTTCATTGCCGGAATCAGGAGGCTCCAGACGGATGCGGCAACCATGACGCCGGCAGCAAAGCCGGTCAGGGATCTCTCCACATGGTCGCTCAGGGAATTTTTCATAAAAAAAACGCAGGCAGCACCTGCGGAAGTACCGAGAAACGGGATTAAAAGTCCGATGAAAGTCTGCATGGTATTTCCTCCGTATTTGAAACATATGAAACCTGTATATCAGAAATCATACCCTGAAAAGCAGGCTTTGTAAATTGATAACACATCCGGGGGAGTGCACAGTATTTCATTATTGACATATGTCATTTATGAACTATACTTACAGTAATGACATGAGTTGGGCGACAAATGAGCCGGCGCAGGATTTTTCCGTGCGCTGCGCTCTCGAGAGGAGGAAAGAATGCCAAGACCATGCAAAAGACGCCGTGTATGCAGCGTACCGCGCTGCTGCCGCTTTATTCCGGCGGACCGGCAGTATCAGGCGGAGGAAACCGGCATGGGAGCCGCAGACAGCTGCTGCGGAAAACAGGAAGCGCCGGCATGTTCCGGGGGGCATGTCCCCGCAGGAGAACCGGTGATCATGACGCTGGATGAATATGAGACAATCCGTCTGATTGACCTTATGGGCTTTACGCAGGAACAGTGTGCTGCAAAAATGCAGGTTGCCCGTACGACGGTGCAGGCAATTTACAATGAAGCGCGGCGGAAGCTTGCGGAAACGCTTGTCAATGAGCGGGAGCTCCGGATCGAGGGCGGGGAATATGAACTTTACGGCAGAAAATATAAGATTACAAATCAGATTGCAGATGATATGATGGAGGGTAAGAAGATGAGAATTGCAGTAACGTATGAAAACGGACAGATTTTCCAGCATTTCGGACACACAGAGCAGTTTATGCTCTATGATGCCGGGGATGGAAAAATCACAGGAAGGACACTGCTGGAGAGCAGCGGCAGCGGTCATGGTGCGCTGGCGGATCTCCTCCGCGAGAACGCGGTTGATGTCCTGATCTGCGGCGGAATCGGCGGCGGAGCACAGATGGCGCTTGCGGAAGCAGGCATCCGGCTTTACGGCGGTGTCAGCGGAAATGCAGAGGATGCGGTGGAGGCCCTGCTTGCCGGCGGGCTGGAATATGATCCGGATGTACACTGCGATCATCACGGTGAGGGCGAGGCACACAGCTGCGGTCATCACGGCGAGGGTGAGGCGCACAGCTGCGGTCATCACAGCGAGGACGGAGCGCACGGCTGCGGCCGCCATGCGGAATAACTGCGGCAGTGTCTGCCGGCAGCAAAAATAAAAAGCGAGAGGAGAGAGTGCAATGAGTAAATATGTGTGCAGCGTATGCGGATATGTTTATGATGAGGAAAAGGGAATCCCCGCGTCAGGCATTAAACCAGGTACCAGATGGCAGAAACTGCCGGAGAGCTTCACCTGCCCGCTCTGCGGAGCGGCAAAATCGGAGTTCCGGAAGGCAGAGGAGCAGGAAGATGCTGCAGGACATCCTGTACAGCATAAGGATGCGGATACGCATGCGGAAACAGCTCCCGGAAGTGCAGATTCTCCGGAACGCAGGCCGTCAGCCGGCGGAGATGCGGCAGCTTCCCGGAATACCGATCTCAGAGTGCTGCATGCACGTGAGACCAGTGCGCTCTGCAGCAATCTTTACAAAGGCTGTGAGAAGCAGTACATGAAGGAAGAAATGGCGCTGTTTGCGGAGCTTGCAGCCTATTTCAGTAAAAAAGCCGCTGCGGAGGAGGCCGGGGAATATGCGGATGCTTCCGTTTCCACGCTGCTTTCCGCTGTTGAGCAGGATCTTGCGGCAGGCTTTTCCGATGCGAATGCAGCTGCCCAGCTGAACAGTGACCGGGGCGCGCTGCGTGCGCTCACCTGGAGTGAGAAGGTAAGCCGGGTTCTCAGATCTCTCCTTGGCCGCTATGAGAAGGAAGGGGATGCGATGCTGCAGGGCAGCAATGTCTATGTATGTACCATCTGCGGCTTTGTATACATCGGTGACAATCCTCCGGAGCTCTGTCCGGTATGCAAGGTACCGGGCTGGAAATTTGAGAAAATCGAAGGGAGGGCATAAAGATGGCTGACCGTTTTGCAGTAAGAAACATCCGGCTTTGCACCAAGGACTGTCTGTGTCTGTATGTGTGTCCTACCGGGGCATCCGATACGGAAAACAGCATTATCGATACCAGAAAATGCATCGGGTGCGGAGCATGTGCGGATGCCTGTCCGTCCGGCGCAATTTCTCTTGTGCCGAAGACACTTCCGCCGCAGCAGAAGCACACAGCGGATACGGTTCACCAGATGAACCGGCTGCGCCGTGCAAAATCAGCAGAGGAAGCCATGGCAGCGTCCGCTGCGGAGAGACTTGCATCCGCGCCGCTGGACGCCGGGCAGGCTGTGCCGGCAAAGGCAGACAGACTGTTTACGGCAGTGGAAAAATCCTGCCGTATCCAGGCAGAGGACATTATCCGGGAGTCCGGCTTTATGCTTCCGCAGAGTGCCAATGCAAGGAAATTCCTGGAGAACATGCTTCTCTCTCCGCAGGATGCGGATTTCCCGCGGGCTGCGGCAGAAAAGCTGCTGCTTCTTCTTAAAACCAATGAAAATGCGGCGAATGCTTCGGAAAAAGTATTTACAGGTGCCGCAGCAGACGGGACAGCAGGAGATCTTCCCGCGGAAGACAGAGCGGAAAGATGGAAATGCACAGTCTGCGGCTATATCCATGAAGGGCCGCTTCCGGCAGATTTCAGATGCCCGCGCTGCGGACAGCCGGCAGGAGTATTTGTTGAGCTTGAATAGCAGAATGACCGGGCTTGAATAATATGGACAGATGATATAAAATAAAACGCCTGATTCAGCAAAATTATAGTGTAGGAAGTACATCATGAGAATTTCCATGAATGAAATGTTATTTGCACTTTCCACCGCACTGGACTGCGTGGAAAGCGAAGTATTCGGCGTATCAACCCACCATTCAAAAAGGGTTGCCTATATCAGTGTGGAGATGGGCCGCGTTTTCGGGTTC